>JBHELM010000001.1:0-5335 GCA_046352715.1 Thermoplasmatota archaeon
GGGCTGGGGAAGGGGGAGGAGAAGAGGGGAAGGTGGAGCGAAGGGGTGTGGCACCGCCGGGACCGGCGGATGGAGGGTGGCGGTGCTTCCTGGGTTTGCGGAGCCTGGCTCCGGCGGTGCCACGGGATGGGTCGGCTCAGAAGAGCGACAGGTGGGTCGCGTCGCCGAAGCCGTCCGGGGTGGTGAAGCCGATGACGGCGCTGGTGCCGTGCGCCGGGATGACGGAGACGCTCACCTTCTCCGCGGTGCCCAGGCCGCCGGCGATGGACAGCGGGGTGACGGCGTAGCCCAGGTGGAGCTGCACCAGGTCACCGGCGTTCATGACGCCGCAGTCGTCCACGTCGCCGCGGAGGGAGTCCATGGCGAACTCGACGTCCTCGTCGGTGACGATGCCGCCCGGCTTGCAGGCGTTGAGCTGGACCTGGCCGCCGGCGGTGTCCACCAGGATGACCAGCTTGTCCAGGTCGACGGGGTCGGCGCCCGAGGCGAGCTGGACGGTGAGGTCGATCTGGTCGATGTCGCCGCCCGCGGTCTTCAGGATGCCGTCGACGCGGATGACGTTGAGGGCGGAGGCGACGTTCTGGGTCGCCTCGTTGCCGGTCTGCTGGCTCTTGGCCTGCAGCTTCTGCGCGGTGTTGATGAGGACGCCGGCGGCGACCGCGGAGACCAGGATGGTCGCGATGAAGACGATCATGGTCCCGATGCCGATCTCGGCGCGCTCGTCGTTGTTCAGGATGTTGTTGGGGTTGCTCATGGAGGGTCGCTCCACAACCGCATTGGCGGGGTGGGGATATCAAATGGGCAAGGAACGGGAGAGCGGGAGTCTCCCTTTGGGGGAAAGGGGGAGAGTCCCCTGACCGGCGGGGCTTAACAACTCCCTCCAGGCAATGCCCTCGCATGCGCGCCCGCGTCTCCATCCCTCTCGCCCTCGCCCTCCTCCTGTCCGTGCCCGCCGCCGGCGCCGAGTCGGCCCGCTTCGTCCCCGGCCTGGTGCTCGACGCGACCGTGCCCGCCTACGTGACCGGCCTCCCCGCCGGGTCTGAGGTCACTTTGGCCATCGGCGACGCCTCCGCGACCAAGGGGACGGCCACGGCCGGGAGCGTCCTGGTGAAGCTGGCCGGGGTGGAGCCCGGGCTGCGCGAATGGACGCTGAGCGTCTCCGGCGGCAACGTCACCACCACGACGCGCGGCTTCGTCCTCGTCGACACGGAGTTGGCCGAGCTGCGCGCCTCGGTGGCCCTGCAGCAGGGCGTCGACGCCGGCGCGGTCGCCAACCTCACCAAGTCGCTGCACGCCTTCGAGGCGCACCTGGAGGCGCGGCAGAACCGCACACTGGGCAACCTCACCGCCAAGCTCGACGCGCTGCCGCTGCTGGCGCTCCGCAACGCCACCGCTACCCTGGCGAACCTGCCGAAGCCCGCCGCCCCCGTCGTGGTGGCCCCGGCAGGCACGGCGCCGACGCCGAGCTGGATGGCCGCGGCTCCCACCGGCCTGCTCGCGCTGCTGCTCGTGCCCATCCACTTCCTTGCCCTGCTGCAGGCCCGCAAGGGGCGCCGCGAGGCCCTCATGCTGCTGCTGGTCCTCGCCGCGAAGGCCGGCATCACCCCCGACTCCCCCGAGTTCCAGAAGGCGATGGAGGCGTTCGAGGGCAGGAAGCGCAAGCCGAAGGCCGCCAAGGCGCCTGCCGCGGCCAACGCCTGACGGGTCGAATCCGACATCCCCGCCAACATCCCTATCAGGGTGGAGGGGGGCTGGTCGCGCCATGCAGCGCCACGCCGCCACCACCATCCTCCTCTGCCTGCTCCTTGCCGGGTGCGCAAGCCCAGCCCCCACGGGCGACACGGCCACGGCGGGCAGCGGGACGCAGGCTGGGCAGGCCACCGGCCACGCGCAGCACGCGACCCTGCGCTACCCCCTGGCGGCGCCCGTCCACCTGGTGCGCTGGGCCAACGGGACCGTGGCGGCGCAGGACACCTGCAACACGGGGGCCTGCCTGGTGGACGCCTCGCGCGCCCTGCACGCCACCGACGTGAGCGACGACCTGCCGGCGGGAGTCCCGGTGCGCATCCTGGCCGAGCTCACCTACGAGCCCCCCGCCGTCGTGGGCGTGGGCGGCCTGGAGCTCTTCGTCGCGACGGACGCCTCGACCGTGTACTCCTACGCCGAGGAGGGGGAGCCGGGCCACGTGGCCGTCGACGTCCTGCTGGCGCCGGAGGGCAAGGTGGAGGTGGTGATGCTGGCCAACGGGCCCGCGCACGAGGGGGCCAGCGCCCCCTACACGCTGCGCATCGCCGTCGACGCCGACCCGGCCCTCGTCCCCGCGGGGGTGCCCGTCGCCGTCCACCTCGGCCCCGGGACGCACCTGATGGTGGGGTCGCACGCTGGCCCCGCCGCCTTCGACCTCTACGGCCCCGACGACGCGCCGCTGGGCCGGTTCACCGGCAACCACACGCTCCCCGCCGGGGCGCGCGAGGGGGCCTACCTCGTCCTCCTGCCCCCAGGCGACCTGCCTGCCACCTTCGCCACGGACGCCAAGCAGGTGCCCCTCGGGCTGGTGGGCATCCGCGTCGAGGCCGGGCCGGTCGGGCAGGTGCCGCCGCACGGCGCCTACGACGCCACCTGGACGGTCCCTGGCGTCCCCCTGGGCGTCGCCCTGCGGGCCCAGTCGGCCGCGACCCCGGTCGGCGTGAGCCTGCTGGCCTCGGCGGGCTTCTCGGCGGCGCTGACGCGGGCCAACGGCTTCCAGCTCGCCACGCCGGAGATGTGCCGGGGCTGCGTCACGGGCTTGCGGTACACCCTCGCCAGCAGCCTCGGGGACGCGCTCGTCGGCCCCGGCGACTACCATGTCCACGCGCAGACCGACGCCACCTACGGCCTCGAGGTGCAGCCCATCGCCCTCTACGCGCAGCGCTAGACTTCCCAGATGTCGCCCTTCTTGCCGGCGACCTTGGTGGCCTTGGCGTCGCCGTCGACGACCTTGCCCTTGGCGCCGGCTGCGGGGACGTAGCCGGCCTTGCGCGCCATCTCGTCGTCCGCCTCTGCCGAGGCGGAGTCAAACCGGCGCCCGCCTCGCGGTCGCCGGTCGTCGTCCGCGTCGATGATGGCTCCCGCCTTGCGCCCACCGCCGAGCAGGCGGCCCGCGGGCTGCGCCTCGAGCACCCGGGCGTCAGGGGCGTTGTCGACGAGCGCCATCTCGCCCCTGAGCTCGAACTGGACGGGCTGCTTGGCGAGGCGGGCGAGGAACAGCTCGCAGGCCGAGACCACGCCCTGCATGTCGAGCCTGCGCTGGCCCTGCGGCGCGTCGCTGGGGTAGCCGCCGAAGTAGATGGTGAGGAAGGCGCGCTCGAGGCGGCGCACGAAGATGAGCGTCGAGGTGGCGCGGCCCATCGTGAGGTGGATGCCGGCGTTGTGGGTGACGAAGCCGGTCTCGCCGCCGTCCTGCACCTCCCAGCCGTCGAGGCCCATCTCCTTCGCCTGGAGCGGGCCCCACAGCGTCATCTTCGTGTGCTTCGGGACGGACGCCTCCCACTTGGAGACGTAGACCCCCGCGTCCATGACGTCCATGGCCTGGGAGTCGCGGCGCGGGGGCATGAACTTTGGCAATCGGTCGCATCGGTGCCCCTATAGGCAACGGGTCCATCCGCCCCTGTGGTCCTTGCCGTGCGGGTGGGGCGGCCGCGGCCGTTCTGGGCGGGCCTCGGCCTGGCGGCGGTGACCTTCACCGTCTACCAGTACTATTGGGACTTCCGGACGCACGACGAGCTCTACAAGCAGTTCGAGCTGGCGCGCGAGGGCCGCGAGCAGGGCGCGGTGTGGTACATCCTGGGCTTCATCCTCCCCGTGCTGCGCTTCGTCTACTACGCGCACTACGTCGGGAACCTGCGCTACCTGCGGGCCCGCTTCGGCTTCCAGCGCAGCATGACGGCCGGGCACTTCCTCGGCCTCGCCATCCCCGGGACGGTGGCGTTCTTCGTCGGCGTCTTCATCGGGCTCACCCTGGCCAACGCGGGCGTGGAGCAGGACGACGCGGGGAACCTGCACGTCACCGACGCCGGGTTGGTCAGGACCGGCCTCACGCTCGCCGCCGTCGGCCTCACCCTCTACGTCGTCCTGTACGGGCTCGCCTACGCGCGGCTCCAGCGCGAGGTGAACGAGGTCTGGGGGGCCTACGACGCGCGCGCCGCGGCCCTCAGGTCGGGGGCGGCGGCGCAGGCGCCCGGATGGCTGCCGGCAGGGGCGGGAAGCGCTCCGCCACCACCCGCCGCACCCCGTCCCGCACCCGCCAGCGCAGCAGGGGCAATGCCGCCGTGGCGCCCACCGCCGCCGCGATGATGGTGGACACCCACAGGCTGGTCAGCCCGCTGCCGGGGAGCAGCAGCTCGGCGGCGACCTGGAACGGGAACGAGGCGTTGACGAGGTAGTGCAGGAAGCTCGACGGCAGTGTGGAGAGCCAGCGCGAGCGCACGTCCGGCAGCGCCTCCAGCACCGTGAAGCAGGCCATGCTCAGCCCGGCGGCGGCGCCGTGGAACAGGGTGCGCGAGACCCACAGCCCGGCGTCCTCGCCCGCGTAGCTGGCGGCGTGCTCCAGGAGGCCGAAGCCGGCGCCCATCGCCCAGGCGGACAGCAGCCGCAGCGCGACCACGGGCGCCCCGGCGGCCCCCGGCTGGCGGGGAATCCACGCCACCAGCAGGAGGGCGAGGCCGAACTTGACGAACTCCTCGAAGACGGGGGCGCCGAGGACCAGTTGCGTCAGGGAGTCGGCTTGCTCGATGAACACCGAGAAGACGCCGAGGCCCGCCAGGACCGCGGCGAAGCGGACGGCGGAGGCGGCGTTGCGCCAGAGCAGCGGCACGCCGGCGCCGGGGTGCGGCAACGGGTAGAACGCAGCGCCATCCCAGCGCGGCAGGCGCGGCACGGCGGCGGGGCCCCAGAACGGGTCCGGCTCCACGGCGGCCACCGGGGTCCACTGCACGCGAAGGGGAGCGGGCGGTGGCTCATGGGCGTGCCGGTGCGGCAGCCTCACCGACGCCGGGCAGGGATTTCGGGATGCCCAGGGAATCCATGGAGGGAGGTGGGCCTGTGCCCGCGTGGCCTAGGTGGCGGGATGACGACCCTGAGACGCTCACTGCTTCTTGGAATCCTCGAACTCCCCAGGATTCCTGCTCCGTCAGGGAGCCGGTGCTGGCGGCCACCACGAAAAAATCAGGTCAACGGCAGCCGGAAGCCCTGGGACGATCTCCGCGGTGATGCCCTTGGCCGCCAGCCCCGCCCGCAGGTGGGCTTCGGAGTGCGAGGTCGAGAGGAGGATGGCGCGGCAGCCGTAG
This sequence comes from Thermoplasmatota archaeon, assembly GCA_046352715.1. GTDB lineage: Archaea > Thermoplasmatota > E2 > JACPAO01 > JAHFTW01 > JAHFTW01. The sequence goes on from JBHELM010000001.1 coordinate 5,325, forward strand.
CCGCGCGCCGC
>JBHELM010000002.1:0-12089 GCA_046352715.1 Thermoplasmatota archaeon
CTTGTGGGTGGCCGCTCTGGTGGGGCTGCGGTCGGCCCTGCGGCCTACATCGGCAGGCCGACAGGGTTGACGGCGAACCGGGCGTAGCGGCGGTCGAGGGCCTCGATGGCTGGGTCGAGCTCCGGGTGGGCCTTCAGCGTCCGGCCCGCGGCCTCGGCGCGCGCCCGCAGGTTGCGGGCGAGGCGGTGGGCCGCGCGCTCGACGAGGCTCATCACGCGCTGGTCGCCGCGCGCGGCGCCGGCCGCGTTCTCGAGCAGGGCGACGCGGTACATCTCGAACTCCTGCGCCTGCGGGGCCGCCCCCTCGGCGCGCCACAGGGCGTGCGCGGTGCGGGGCGGCGGCGTCCAGGTCCGGGCGCGGCACCACGTGCCCCTCGTGGAGGGCGCCCGCGATGCCGTCGAGGGCCTGGGCCAGGTGGAGGAGCTCGTCGTGCGGATCGGTGTCTGGGTGGCGTGTCATGGCGATTCCCACCCCTTCGTGCCCCCTCCCGCCTTATCAAGCTGGGGCGACAGGGCTTTGAAGGTCTCCTGTCAGCGCCCACCACGGCGCCCTGACCGCGAACTGCGCGAAACCTGACGACGGGGGTTTCACAGGGGTCCGCGGTCTTCGCGCTCGGGTGCGCGGCTGCGAAGTGCTTATATCCGTCCCGGAGTCCCCCCGGCCCAGCAACAGGCGACGGCACTCCACCGCCGCCTGGTCAAACCGTTCCAACTTGCCCGAAGCGGTTCGGGTCGCACCGGAGGGAGTCGTTACCCACCCGGTGCAAAGGGACAGGAAATTTCCCCCCAGGGAAATACCCGGTTCCGCCGCAGCACAGGAGACCTCACATGCCCAACCGAGACATCGGCATCGACGTGAAGGCGCCGTCCCGCGACCCCGCCCCCGGCGACAAGCTCAACCCGTTCAACGGCACCCTGCCGGTGCGCGGCTCCGTCATCGTCGGCACCATCGTGTCGGCGAAGATGCAGGGCACCGCCATCGTGGAGAAGCAGCACCAGCGCATGGTCGCGAAGTACGAGCGCATCGAGAAGCGCACCCGCCGCTACGCCGCGCACGTCCCCTCCAACATCGACGTCCACGTCGGCGACGAGGTCGTCATCGCGGAGTGCCGCCCCTTGAGCAAGACCGTCGCCTTCGTCGTGGTCGAGAACCGCGGCAACCCCACCGCCGCCCGCAAGGCAGGTGCCTAAGTGCGCGGCATCGCCGGCCAGGTCACCCGTGGCCTGCCCCGCGGGGCGCGGATGGAGGTCATCGACAACACCGGCGCGAAGGAGGTCGAGATCGTCATGGTGCCCAAGCTGGGCGGCGTGATGAAGCGCTACCCCGCCGCCGGCGTGGGCGACATGATCATCGTCTCCGTCAAGAAGGGCACCCCCGAGATGCGCCGCCAGATCCTCTACGCGGTCGTCGTCCGCCAGCGCCGCCCCTTCCAGCGCCCCGACGGCACCACCGTGCAGTTCGAGGACAACGCCTGCGTCATCATCAACCAGGACGACGGCGAGGTCAAGGGCTCGCAGATCAAGGGCCCGGTCGCCCGCGAGGCCGCCGCCCGCTGGCCCCGCATCGCCGCCACCGCGGCCACCATCGTGTAGGTGCCTCCATGACGAAATTCTCCAGCACCCAGCCCCGCAAGCAGCGCCTCCAGCGCCTCACCGCGCCCCACCACGTCGCGCGCAAGCAGATGGCGAGCCACCTCTCCGAGGAGCTCCTCCTGAAGTACAACCGCCGCAGCATGACCGTCATCAAGGGCGACGAGGTCAAGCTGATGCGCGGCGACCACAAGGGCACCAGCGGCAAGGTGCTCACCATCGACGCGCGCTACCGCAAGGTCACCGTCGACGGCGTCACCAACAAGAAGGCCGACGGCACCGAGGTCCCCCTCCCCGTCGACCCGAGCAACCTGCTCATCACCAAGCTCAACCTCGAGGACAACCGCCGGCGCTCCAAGCTGGAGGAGACCGAGGAGGCCGTGAAGATGGGCAAGGGCGGCGGCAAGCCGAAGCAGCCCAAGGCCGCGAAGCCCAAGAAGGCCGCGAAGAAGACCGAGCCCAAGGAGGCCAAGGCATGAGCAAGCACATGAAGCGCCTGGCCGCCCCGCGCAGCTGGGTCATCCCCCGCAAGACCAACGTCTACACCACCAAGCCCCGCCCCGGCGCCCACCCCGTCGAGCGCGCCCTCACGCTGGCCACCGTGGTGCGAGACTTCCTCAAGCTCACCGAGACCGGCCGCGAGGCGCGCCGCGTCATCGGCGCCGGCGACGTCCTGGTGGACGGCCGCGTCGTCAAGGACGCCAAGTTCGCCGTCGGCTTCCAGGACGTCGTGTCGGTCCCCAAGACCAAGCAGGCGTGGCGCGTCATGGTCGACGAGAAGGCCCGCCTGCGCCTGGTCCCCATCGACGCCAAGCAGGCGGCCTGGAAGCTGGCCCAGGTGGCCGGCAAGACCACCATCAAGGGCGGGGCGACGCAGCTCAACCTGCACGACGGCCGCAACCTCCTGGTCAAGAAGGACGACTACGCCACCGGCGACGTCCTGCGCCTCGAGCTGCCCGGCCAGAAGATCCTCGGCCACTTCCCGCTCAAGGAGGGCGCGGCGGTCTTCATCGTCGACGGCCGCCACGCCGGCGAGGTCGCCCCCATCAAGGCCATCGAGGCCACCCGCAGCAACAAGGACAACCTTGTCCACCTGAGCCGCGGCCAGGAGACCTTCACCACCATCAAGCCCTACGCCTTCCCCATCGGGGACCGGGCCAACCTTCCCCAAGCCGAGGTGAAGTCCATTGTCTGAAGCCACGACCGTGCAGCCCGCGAAGGCGAAGGCCGCCAAGCCCAACCAGGCCAAGGCCGACAAGGCCGCCGCCCCCGCGCTGCGCGCCAAGCTTCCCAAGGCCCCCGCCGGCAAGACCCCGGAGGGCGCCCCGAACCCGATGATGCAGCCCCGCATCGCCAAGGTCACCGTCAACATCGGCGTCGGCGACGGCGGCGAGAAGCTGGAGAAGGCGGAGCGCATCCTGGCCAAGCTCAGCGGCGCCAAGCCGATGCGCACCCTCGGCAAGGAGATGAACCGCGAGCTGAACGTCCGCGTCGGCGCCCCCATCGGCGTCAAGGTCACCCTGCGCGGCGACCTGGCGGAGGACTTCGTGCGCCGCGCCCTCTACTCGCGCAAGAACAAGGTGTACGAGTACTCCTTCGACAACCAGGGCAACCTGCAGTTCGGCGTCGCCGACTACACCAACTTCGAGGGCGAGCGCTACGACCCCGAGCTGGGCGTCTTCGGGATGGATGTCGCCATCACGCTCGAGAAGCCGGGCCACCGCATCAAGCACCGCCGCCTGCTGGCGCGCAAGGTGCCCATGCACCACCGTGTCACCCGCGAGGAGGCCAAGGCGTTCCTCGCCGCCAAGTTCCAGATCGAGGTGATTTGATGAGCCTGCAGATGAAGGAGAGGAAGGTCCACAAGGGCGTCTACGAGGGCTGCCGCCGCTGCGGCCAGATGCGCTCGATGGTGCGCCGCTACGGCCTGCGCCTGTGCCGCCACTGCTTCCGCGAGAGCGCCCGCGACCTGGGCTTCAAGAAGTACTCCTGAGGTGAACTGATGCAGAACGATCCCCTCGCCGACGCCCTCACGCTCCTCCGCAACGCGGAGCGCGCGGGCAAGACCGAAGCCACCATCACCCCCGCCAGCAAGCTGGTCGGCCGGGTGCTCAAGGTGATGCAGGACCAGTCCTACATCGGCCCCTTCGAGTACCAGGACGACGGCAAGGGCGGCCTCTACAAGGTCACCCTGGTGGGCGCCATCAACAACTGCGGCGTCATCAAGCCCCGCTACGCCATCAAGAAGGACGAGTTCGACGCGTGGGAGTCCCGGTTCCTGCCGGCCCGCGACTTCGGCTCGCTCATCCTGACCACCACCGGCGGCGTGATCGACCAGTACAAGGCCAAGGAGGCCGGGACCGGCGGGCGCCTCCTGGCGTACGTCTACTGAGGTGACCTGACATGCCGACACTCGCTGAAGTCACCCACAAGATCGCGGCCCCCCAGGGCGTCACCGTCACGGTCGCCAAGGACTCGAACCACACCACCGTCAAGGGCCCCAAGGGGACCCTGCAGCGCTCCTTCCGCTCCCTGGGCGTCAAGGTCCGCCTCGACGGCAACACCGTCGTCGTGCACAAGGACCTGCCCCGCCGCAAGGAGAAGGCGATGGCGGGCACCTACGCCGCGCACATCCAGAACATGATCAAGGGCGTGCAGAACGGCTGGACCTACCAGATGAAGGCGGTGTTCAACCACTTCCCCATCAAGATGACCATCCACGGCGACGCGTTCCACGTCGAGAACTTCCTCGGCGAGCGCGCGCCCCGCGTGGCCCGCATCGTCCCCGGCGTCAAGATCACCATCAAGGGCGCCGACGTCTCGATCGAGGGCGTGGACCTGGCCGCCGTGAGCCAGACCGCGGCCAACATCGAGGGCTGCACCAAGATCCGCAACAAGGACATCCGCGTCTTCCAGGACGGGGTCTACATCACCAAGAAGGGGGAGTAATCCATGAGCCCTGAGAGCAAGGCCAAGAGCAGCAAGCCGTCCGCCGCCGCCAAGGCCGGCGCGAAGGCGCGTGCCAAGGCCACCGACAAGAAGGCGGAGGCCAAGACGTCTGTCAAGGACGCGCCCGAGGCGAAGGCCCCCGTCGAGACCCAGACCGCCGCGGCCTACGCGGCCAACGCCAAGCCCGAGCTCACCACCGAGCAGCGTGTTGCGCTCGGCGTGCGGCGCCAGAAGGACGCCAAGCGCCCCGCCTTCCGCCGCCACGAGTGGTGGCGCTACAAGAAGCTCGGCGGCAAAGACGCCCCGTGGCGCGTGCCCAGCGGCATCCACTCCAAGGTGCGCCGCCACTTCAAGTACCGCCCGCCGGTCGTCTCGATCGGCTACGGCGGCCCGAAGGCCGTGCGCGGCCTGCACCCCAGCGGCTTCGAGGAGGTCCTCGTCCACAACGAGGCCGACCTGCAGGCCGTCAACAAGGCGACCCAGGCCGCCCGCGTCGGCGGCACGGTGGGCGGCCGCAAGGCCAAGCTCATCGAGGCGGCCGCCGACAAGCTTGGCATCCGCGTCCTCAACCGGAGGCAGGAAGCATGAGCGACCTGCGCAACCAGCGCCGCCTCGCCGCCGACGTCATGAAGGTCGGCAGCAGCCGCGTCAAGATCGACCCCGACCGGGCCGACGAGGTCGCCGGCGCCGTCACCCGCGCCGACATCCGCAAGCTGGTCTCCGGCGGCGTCATCCGCGCCGTCCAGAAGACCGGCGTGTCGCGCGGCCGCGGCCGCAAGCTCGACGCCCAGAAGGCGAAGGGCCGCCGCACCGGGCCCGGCTCCCGCAAGGGCGCCGCCGGCGCGCGCACCCCCCGCAAGGCCGCCTGGATGAGCCGCATCCGCGCCCTGCGCGAGGAGCTGCGCGCGCTCCGGGAGAAGGGCGCCATCGACGCCTCCGTCTACCGCGACTACTACGTGCGCGCCAAGGGCGGCCAGTTCCGCTCGCGCGCCCACCTTCGCTCGCACATGAAGACCGAAGGCGCCCTCAGTGAGGAGGTGCAGGTCTGATGGCCGTTGGACCCCGCACCCGCGTCCCGTTCCGCCGCCGCCGCGAGGGCAAGACCGACTACCGCCGCCGCCTGGCGCTGCTGAAGTCGGGCGAGTCCCGCGTCGTCGTCCGCCGCACCAACGGCAACGTCATCGTCCAGTTCGTCGGCTGGGCCCAGGAGGGCGACCAGGTCCAGGCCACCGCGGTGGCCCAGGAGCTGGCCAAGCTCGGCTGGGAAGGCAGCCCGAAGAACACCCCCGCGGCGTACCTGACCGGCCTCCTGGCCGGCAAGCGCGCCCGCGCGGCGGGCGTCGACGCCGCCGTGCTCGACCTTGGCCGCCACGTCCCCTCCAAGGGCGGCCGCATCTTCGCCGCCCTCAAGGGCGTGCAGGACGCCGGCGTCGACGTCGCCGCCGGCAACGAGGACATCTACCCCAGTGAAGAGCGCCTCAACGGGGCGTTCCTGGACCTGGAAGCGAACTTCAACGCCGTGAAGGACCGCATCGCGTCCGGCCCGGCTAAGTCGGACTGACGAGGAAGTGTACCACAATGGCTGAACAATTCGTGAACCCCGCCCGCGCCCCGCGCAGCGGCGACGCTCCCCGCGCCCCCGGCGGCTTCGGCGGCCGTGGCCCTGGCGGCCCCGGTGGACGCCCCGGCGGCTCCGGCGGCCGCTCCGGCGGCTTCGGCGGCCGTGGCCCTGGCGGCCCCGGCCGCGGCGGCCCCCGTGGCCCCGGCGGACGCCCTGGCGGCCCCGGGGGCCGCGGCGGGCCCGGTGGCGGTGGCGACCGCCGCCGCCGCGACGACGACAAGCCCGCGGCCCCGTGGGAGCCCAAGACCCGCCTCGGCAAGATGGTCAAGTCCGGCCAGGTCAAGACCATGAGCGAGGCGCTGGCCACCAAGCTGCCGCTGCGCGAGCCCGAGATCGTGGACGCGCTGCTGCCCGAGCTGGCCGACGAGGTCATCAACATCAACATGGTCCAGCGCATGACCGACTCCGGCCGCCGCGTCCGCTTCAGCATCACGGCCGTCACGGGCAACCGCGACGGCTTCGTGGGCATCGGCATGGCGAAGGGGAAGGAAGTGGGCCCCACCATCAAGCGCGCCATCGACCGCGCCAAGATCTCGATGATCGAGGTCAAGCGCGGCTCCGGCTCCTGGCAGTCCGGCGTCGGCGCCCCCGCCAACTCCGTGCCGTTCAAGCTGTTCGGCAAGTGCGCCTCCACCGAGGTCACCATCAAGCCCGCCCCGCAGGGGACGGGCCTGGTCGGCGGCAAGACCGCCCGCGCGGTCCTCGGGCTGGCCGGCGTCCACGACGCCTGGATCTACACCCGCGGCCAGACCGGCACCTCGACGAACTACGCCAAGGCGCTGTTCAACGCCCTCAAGGCGGTCGACGACGTCCAGATGACGCCCGCCCAGCGCGCGCGCATCCAGATCGTCCCCGGCCCGCAGCGCGCCCCGCAGCTCCGCCCCGTGGAGCAGCAGCCCGCTGAGGCCGCCCCTGCCCAGGAGGTGGCGCCATGATGGCTGAAGCCATCATGGTGCAGGCGGCGCAAGCCGCCGGACCTTCTGGCCCGCAGGGCCAGGGAGGGAAGGCATGAGCGCCCCCCTGGCCCAGGCCGCCACCGCCGGCGCTGCGACGCAGGGCCCCAAGCAGATCGCCGGCCACGTCGTGACCGTCATCCGCCTGCGCGGCACCCAGAACCTCAACCCCAAGACGAAGGACACCCTGAAGTACCTCCGCCTCAACCGCGTCAACCACGCCGTGGTCCTCCCCGGCAACGAGACGACGGTCGGGATGCTGCAGGTCGCCAAGGACTACGTCACCTGGGGCGAGGTCGACGCCGCCACCCTGGCGACCGTCATCCGCAGCCGCGGCCGCGTGGCCGGCAACGACCCGCTGACCGAGGCGCACCTGGCCAAGACGACGCCGTACAAGACGTTCGACGCCCTCACCGGCGCCATCGTCAAGGGCGAGTTCCACTACAAGGACATCCCCGACGTCAAGCCGCTGTTCCGCCTCCACCCGGCCCGCCAGGGCCTGGAGGGCATCAAGCGCTCCGTCCAGAACGGCGGCGCGCTCGGCTACCGCGGCAGCGACATCAACCGCCTCCTGGGCCGCATGCTCGGCGAGGCCTCGGGCGGCCAGGCGGAGACCAAGGCCCTGCCGAAGGCCGCGCCCAAGCCCGCCAAGGGAGGTGCCTGATGGCATCGGGCGGCAAGGCCAAGAAGATGCGCGGCAACCACACGCATGGGCGCGGCAAGAAGGCCGGCCGTGGCGCGGGTCTCCGGGGCGGCCGCGGCCGCGCCGGCGCCAACAAGCACCGCTACCTCATGCTGCAGCTGCTCGGCGGCAAGCACGATCACACCGCCGCCCGGCCGTGGGGCCGCATCGGCTTCAAGTACCGCAGCCGCGACGGCAACCCCAAGCCCGAGACGGTCAACGTCGGCGACCTCGCCGTGCGCTTCCCTGGCCAGGGCGAGATCGACCTGGTGGCCGCCGGCATCGGCAAGCTGCTGGGCTCCGGGGCCATCGCGCACAAGGTGTCGGTCAAGGTCGACCAGGCCTCCCCCGGCGCCGTCAAGAAGGTCCAGGCCGCCGGTGGCCAGGTCACCGTCCTGAGCCCGCCGGCCGAGAAGAAGCCGGCGCCCAAGCCCGACGCGGCGAAGGCGGCCCACGCCCCCAAGCCCTCCGGCGACAAGCCGGCCAAGGCCGACAAGCCGGCCGGCGAGAAGGCCGCCAAGGGCGACAAGCCCTCCGGCGACAAGCCGGCCGCGCCCAAGGGCGGCAAGCCCGGCCAGTGACGCATCCTCTTCCCTTCCTCTTTCCCACTCCGAGCCCTTAAGAGGCGGTCCTCTTTGGGCGCCCCGTTCCCCTGGTGCACCGCATGGCCGAGACCGAGAAGCGCAGTTCCCTGTACGCGTTGGAGCCCATCATCAAGCGATGGCCCACCGTGGTCAAGCCCGAGGGGCACGTCTCCTTCAAGACGAAGCTGCTGTGGACCACCGTCTGCCTGCTGCTCTACTTCATGCTCTCCAACATCCCGCTCTTCGGGGTGTCGGCGCAGCAGCTCGACCTGTTCGCCAACTTCCGCGCCATCCTGGCCGGCCAGTCCGGCTCGCTGATGCACCTCGGCATCGGCCCCATCGTCACCGGCAGCATCGTGATGCAGCTCTTCACGGGCGCCAAGATCATCAAGCTCGACCTCACCAAGGACGAGGACAAGCGCATCTACCAGGGCGCGCAGAAGATCATGGTCCTGCTGTTCATCTTCATCGAGGCCATCCCGCAGGTCTACGGCTTCCTCAATCCCGACGCCAAGCTGGTCACCCAGATCGGCTCCTTCGGCGCGCGCAGCGTCATCGTCGGCCAGCTCTTCCTCGGCGCACTCGTCGTCTTCCTGATGGACGAGCTCATCAGCAAGTGGGGCATCGGCTCCGGCATCTCCCTGTTCATCGCGGCCGGCGTCAGCCAGTCGCTGTTCCAGGGCAGCCTCAGCTTCCAGCACGCCAACGCGGGCGCCTACAACCCCATCAACAACCCCCCCGTCGGCACCCTCCCCATGGTGTTCTACGTGTTCTGGAAGGGCAACCTGGCCGACCTGGTGCACTCCAACGGCTTCAAGAACGTCTTCATCGGCGGCTCGTCGTTCCCCAACCCCGTCATCGCCTTCCTGGGCACCATCATGATCTTCCTGTTCGTGGTGTTCGCCGAGGCCAGCCGCATCGAGCTGCCCCTCGCCCACGGCAAGGTGCGCGGCGCCCGCGGCCGCTACCCGCTGCGCCTCATCTACGCCAGCAACATCCCCGTCATCCTGATGGCGGCGCTGCTGGCCAACGTCAACATCTTCAGCCTGCTGCTCTGGCAGCACCCCACCTTCAGCAAGATCCCGCTCCTCGGGCACTCCTGGTGGGTGGGCACCTACCAGACCGGCGGCGGCAGCACCCAGCCCATCGCCGGCGGGGCCTGGTACCTCACCCAGTTCAAGGGCCTCAACGACTGGTTCCTGCCCCTGTTCGACCCGCGCTACGCCGCCTACGCGCACGGGCACGTCTGGTGGCAGATCCTGATCAAGATCACCATCTTCCTGGCCCTCTTCATCGGCGGCTCCATCATGTTCGCCAAGTTCTGGGTCGAGACCACGAACATGGGCCCGCGCGACGTGGCGAAGCAGATCGAGAAGTCGGGGATGCAGATTCCCGGCTTCCGCCGCGACCCCCGCGTCCTGGAGAAGGTGCTGGAGCGCTACATCCCCACCCTCACCATCATCGGCGGCGCCACCGTGGGCGCGCTCGCTGCGTTTGCTGACATGATTGGAACGGTGGGCCAAGCTTCGGGCACCGGATTGCTGCTCTGCGTGGGCATCTTCATGCGTATGTACGAGCAGATTGCAAAAGAGCAGGTCATGGAGATGCATCCTGTCCTGCGCGGATTCTTCGGCGCAGAGTGAGCGAAGCGAACGCGCCGAAGCGCGCGACAGGGCATTTCCATCCTGCGAGTTTTGCAATCTGGTCGAGCGAGCGCCGAAGGCGCGAGCGGACCTTACGGTCGCGCTTGCGCGACCGCAAGGGTGAGCAGATTGCCAAGGAGCAAGTGATGGAAATGCATCCTGTGCTGCGTGAGGCCGACGCATGAAGCCCTTTCCCGCCTTCCCCTTCCTCCTGCTGATTTGCGCCGCCGTCGGCGCGGGCTGTGCGGAGAAGGCCGACCCAAGCGGCCTCGACGCGGCCAAGCCGTGCCCCCTGGCCGCCTTGCGTATCACCAGCTTGACCGATTGCGACTCCCGCTCCCGCTTCCACCAAGCCCTCCAGGCCCAGGCACCGCCCGGCTGGAAGTGCTTGGCCAGCAAGGCCTTCAACGCCCGCGCCACCCTGACCTACTATCACGATGGGGCGGGCCATGTCGGCTTCGGGTTCGACTGGACCGACTGGCGGGAGCCCGTCGTCGCCTGGGGCCGCGCCGTCATCGCCACCACGGGAGGCCATGACGTTGTTGATTTCGGCCCCGGCACAGCGGGCTTCGTCCAGTTCCCCGGCACTTACGCCAACGGCACCATTCACATCGAGTCCTATGGCTTCTCCGCGAGCGGCACCCCTTCGTTCCTCGGGACGGCCAACCTGACCATGCTCCAGCCCGACAACCGCGAGGGCCCCGTCTACCTCTGGCGCTTCGCCGCCCCGGACGGGTCGGCCTACCATTTCGCGGACATTACGCGACGGCCCGACGCCTTTCCCGGCTTCGCGTGGGGCCCCACCCAGGTCCGGGTCCACGGCTCCGACTTCGAGGCTGACCTTCGGTTCCAGCGCGGTATCGCCACGACCCATCCAGTCGACTTCCGCGACCGCGACCCGCTTGGTTTCCTGCGTCCCGGCCCCGGTTGCCCGTCCACGACCGGCACGTTGCGGGCCGCCGTCCTGGTCCTTTGACGGCGCAAGCCCTCGGCTGTAGGCCGACCGGCCCCGGAACAGGCCCGGAAACCGGCGCTATCGGACGCAGCCTGAACACTCGTTGGCCTAAGCAAACCTTTCGCAGCAAAATCCCATTATGGGAATCGGAAGATTCGGTAAATCTAGGCCGATGCGCAACAGCCGCCGGCCTGGGCGGTCGCGCCGCAGGCCCCGAGCGCGCGCGGAGCGAAAGCGACGCGTGAGCAAGGGAAGGAGCCGGCCCGCCGGTGAGGCGGGCCGTTGCGAGCGACCGCCCTCTCCTCCGAGGGGTCTGGGGCCCGGATGGGCCCCAGCTCACAGCCTGCGGCGAAACGCGGTGAGCGCAGCGAACCCGTTTCGTCGTTTCAGAGGAACTCCATCCCGCTCGCGTTGCCGGTCGCCACCTTGCGCACCGCCGTCTGCCCGAGTTGCTCGGCCAGGCGGTCGTAGTACTTGATGACCTCCTCGGTGACGCTGCTGCGCACGGTGCGCAGGGCCTCCTCGAAGTGGTTCTTGTTGACGACGCGGGCCTTGCGGTCCTCGCGCAGGGCGACGATGGCGGCCTCGCGGCACAGCGACTCGAGGTCGGCGCCGACGTAGCCCTTGGTGAGGCGGGCCAGCTCGCCGAGGTCGACGTCCTTGCCCAGCGGCATCTTCTCGGTGTGGACCTTGAGGATGCTGAGGCGGGCGGGCTCGTCGGGGGCGGTGACCTTGATGAGGCGGTCGAAGCGGCCGGCGCGCAGCAGGCCATTGTCGATGATGTCGGGGCGGTTGGTGGCGGCGATGACGACGACGCCCTCCATCCCCTCCATGCCGTCGATGCTGGTCAGGAGCTGGTTGACGATGCTCTCCGTGACGTGGCTGCCCTCGTAGGCGCCGCGGCGGGGGGCGATGGCGTCGATCTCGTCGAGGAAGACGATGCTCGGGCTGCTCTGCTTGGCCTTCTTGAAGATCTCGCGGACGGCCTTCTCGGACTCGCCCACCCACTTGCTCAGGACCTCGGGGCCCTTGACGCTGAGGAAGTTGGCGCCCGACTCGTTGGCGACGGCCTTCGCGAGCAGGGTCTTGCCGGTGCCGGGGGGGCCGTAGAGC
>JBHELM010000003.1:0-15087 GCA_046352715.1 Thermoplasmatota archaeon
GAATTGCAGTTGCTCGAACAGCGAAATCGTCCCCGCCGCCGCGGGCTGGTCCGCGCGCAGCAGGGCGGTGGCCCCGTCCACGCTCGCAACGCCGCGCAGGCCCAGGGGGTTCGAGCGCTGCCATGGGGGCATGCCCTGCCCGAAGCCGCCGTTCTGGATGACGCTGGGGCCGAGGTCCGCCACCGCCCCCGCGACCGCCACCCCGACGGCCTGGTTCGCCGGCGCCGTGCCCAAGCCAGACTCCAGGACCACGGCGTAGGCTTGGGCGGCCCTCACGCCCACCGCCGGCAGCAGCAGGGCCGCGCAAACGACTGCCAAGAGCACGGAGGGCCGGGAGCGCCACACGAGACATCCCGCACGACGATGTGGGACGGATTAGGCTTACTGGCCCACACACCAGGAAGAGACCGCAAGCGAAACTGGAAAAACCGGCCACGGGTGGTCCGCGTGTGCGCATCGCGATGGTCGGGCCCACCCACCCGCACCGGGCCTCCATGGTGCACTACACGCACTCGTTGGCCAACGCCCTCGCCCGCACGCCGGGCACCACAGTGCGCCTGCTCACCTACTACAACCTGTTCCCGAAGCTTCTCTACAAGGGCGGCGAGGAGGTCAGCCAAGCCCCCCTGGCGCTCGACCCCGCCATCCAGGTGGACCGGCTGCTGTCGTGGGGCAACCCGCTCTCCTGGCGGCGCGCGGCGCGGGCCTTGGCCGGCGCGGACGTGCTGCATCTGCAGAGCTGGACCGGCCTGCTCGCCCCGGGGATGCTGGCGCTGGCCCGCGCCGCCCGCCGGCGCGGCATCCCGGTCCTGGTCACCCTGCACAACGTGCGGCCGCACGAGCTGTCCCACCGCCTGCTGTCGCGGCTGACGCGGCGGCTGCTGCACGCAGCGGACCTTGTGGTGGTGCACGCCGACTCCCTGGTCGAGGGGGCGATGGCGGAGTACGGCCTCGGGCGCGCGGCGCTGCGCGTGGTCCCGCAGGGCCGCTACGACGACTTCGACCGCCACCGCCTCGACCGCGCGCAGGCCCGGCGGCTCCTCGACCTGCCCCCCGACGCCACGGTCCTCCTCTGCTTCGGGACCATCCGCGACTACAAGGGCCTCGACGTCGCCATCCGCACGCTGGCCCTCCTGCCCGCCAACCACCTGCTCCTCGTGGCCGGCCACTGCTGGGAGCCCTGGGAGAAGTATGCCGCCATCCTCCGCGAGACCGGGACGGCCGGCCGGGTCCGCACCGACCTGCGCTACATCCCGGACGAGGAGGTGGAGGCGTACTTCAAGGCGGCCGACGTGTCGCTGCTTCCCTACAAGAACTTCGAGGGCCAGAGCGCGCAGGCCTTGACCGCCGCCACCTTCGGCGTCCCCATCGTCGCCAGCCGGCTCGGCGGCCTGACCGCCATCCTCCTCCCCGAGTTCCTGGTGGAGCCGACCGACACGGCGGGCTTCGCGGCCGCGGTGCAGGCGGCGGCGCGGCGGGGGGCCTCCACCGTTCGCCCCGGGGCCACCCCGACCTGGGCCGAGGTCGCGGCCCAGACCGTTGCGCTCTACGCGGAGGCCGCGGCATGAGCGACCCGCTGCGCGCCAGCGTGGTCGGCTTCGGCAAGATGGGCATGCTCCACTCCTCCATCCTGGGCGCCACGCCCGGCGTCGCGCTGGCCTCCATCGTCGAGCCGCAGCCGCTGCTGCGCGCCTTCGGGCCCAAGGGCGTGGGCGTCCCGTTCCGCAAGAGCCTCGCGCAGGCGCTGCGCCGCGACCGGCCCGACCTGGTCTACATCACCACGCCGACGGGGTCGCACCCCGCCCTGGCCGCGCAGGCGCTGGCAGCCGGCTGCGCGGTCTTCGTCGAGAAGCCGCTCGGCCCCACCCTCGCCGCCTGCGAGGCGGTGGCGCGGCTCGCCGCGAACCGGCCCGCGATGGTGGGCTACTGCAAGCGCTTCGCCCCCACCTTCGCCCACGCCCACCGCCTGCTCGCCGCGGGCGCCATCGGGGAGGTGCGCTCGTTCCACGGCACCGCCCTGGTCGCGCAGGTCTTCCAGGGCGGCACAGGGTGGCGCTACGACCGCGCCGCCGGCGGAGGCGCGCTGGCCGTCATCGGCTGCCACCTGGTGGACCTGCTGCGCTGGTTCTTCGGCGAGCCGACCGCCGCCGACGGGCAGGGCACCGCCATCCACTCCGCCGCGGTCGACGACGAGTTCCAGGGCAGCCTGCAGTTCGGCACGGGCCTCGCCGGCACGTTCGAGGTGAGCTGGAGCCGCCTCGGGCACCGCGTGCTCGACACCAGCCTCGCGGTCACGGGCACGCAGGGCACGCTGACCGTCACCGACGACCTCGTCCGCATCGAGGGCCCCCGTCCTGCCCTCCACCACAAGCAAGCGCTGGCCGCCACCGTGCCCCTCGACCTGGGCGCCCCCGAGTACGGCCTCGAGACGCAGGCGTTCGTCGCGGCGGTGCGGGCCGGCCAGGACCCGCCCATCCCCGTGGCCGACGCCTACCGGACGCAGGCGCTCATCGACCGCTTGCAGGCCAGCCGGCCCCTGGCGCGGAGGGCCGCGTGAAGCGCGACCCGGTGCCGCTCATCCTCGGGCACAACCAGTTCATCGGCGTCGACCACCTCTCGCAGGAGCGCGCCCGCGAGCGCCAGGGCCGCTTCGACGACCAAGGCCGCATCCTCGACCTCCTGCGCGTGGCCGTAGACGCGGGCGTCGAGGGGCTGATGGTCTCCACCCACGCCAAGCTCAAGGAGACCGTCCAACTCGTCGAGGGCGACCCGACGCTGCGGGGGCGGCTCGCCTACTACCCCATCGTCCCCTACGCGCAGGGCTACGTCGTCCGCGCCAACCAGATCGGCATCCCGGGCCTGGCGCTGGAGTCCATCCGGCAGGCGCGCGCCAAGGGCTCCCTGCGGATGATGCTGCGCTCCGCCCGCGCCGCGGCGACGCGCAACCCCAAGCACTTCATCGGCCCCCTCGTGGACATGGAGCTTGCCGCCTTCCGCGGCGCCAACGTCGACGCCGTGTTCCTGCACAACTCCATCACCGATTTGCTGGTGGGCTGGAACGCCATCCCCGTCCTGAAGGCGTTCCAGGACCACGTCGAGCGGCACTATGACGCGCGCGCCGGCTTCGCGACGTTCAACTTCCCGCTCCTGATGGACCGCCTCCGCGGCCACGGCCTGCGCCGGCCCGTCGTCCTCACCTCGTTCAACCCCGTGGGCTTCCAGATGAGCCCCGGCCGCGCGGAGAACGAGGCGGCGCTTCGCCGCGACGAGGCGGACGTGGTGGCGATGAGCATCTTCGCCGCCGGATACGTCAAGCCCGCGGAGGCGTTTGCCTACCTGAAGGGCCTCCCCGGCATCCGCTCCGCCGTCTTCGGGGCCTCGTCGCCGCAGCACGTCACCCACTCCGCCAAGGCGTTGCAGGAATGCCTGGGACCGCAGCCGCCCCTCCCCCGCTCCTGACATGACGCGCAACGACCGCGCCGGAGGTGCCTGATGCGGCCCGTCGTCTTCCTGGTCTGCCCCTTCAACATCGACCCCCCCTTCACCGGAGGAGCGACACGCATCAATGGAATGCGAAACGTCCTGTCCAAAGAGTTCCAAGTCATTACTCTGGCACCCGTCTATACAACGCTCAAACCAGCACCGCACAGCACAGTTGAGCCTAATTACCACGTGTTCGGGCGCGGTTTGCGGCGTGAACAATTCTACTGCCCGAGCCTAATTTCATCAGCGCGTCGAATGGCCAAGAGGGACAAACCCGCCGCTGTCATCGCAGCTTCCTATGCAGCCACGCTGAACGCGCATCGCATTGCCAAGGCACTGGACATTCCCTTGGTCGTTGACCATTTCAATGTCGAGCACGAGCGATTCCAGACCATGGGGCGAAGCATCGTCGCCAAAATCCTCTATGCGGTTGAGCGGTACTCCATGCGGAATGCCTCGCTGGCCTTCGCAGTCTCGGCCCATGACCAAGAGGTCTTGCAAGCCATGAACCCGAAGGTTCCGGTCGTCCTCGCCGCAAACGGGTTCGACCCCACGGTTTTCCACCCAGACCCAAAATCGGGACAACGACTCCGCGAACGACTCGAAACCCTTGAGGCCACCAAGGTCGCCCTTTTTGCAGGAAGACTTGACTATGGTCCGAACCGCACCGCTTTCTGGACGATTGTCAAAGACCTGGCCCCCGCATTTCCCAACATCCAGTTTTGGATTGTTGGACCCAATGCCCCAGCGGCTGAGGTCCCGCCGAACGTGCGAGTCCTGGGACCCGTGCAGGAAACTGCCTCCTACATTCGAGCGGCAGACATCTTTCTCGCACCCTTGTGGAGCGGAGGCGGGACGAAACTAAAGGTCATTGAAGCAGCGGCTTGCGCACGCCCCATCCTGACGACGCCCCACGGAGTCGAAGGACTGCCCCCGCGGTTGGCCCAAACCATGACAGTTTGCCCCAATCCACAGGCGTTTCAGGCGGCACTTAAAGTGCAGCCAGGCAGCTTCAAAGTTCCGTGCCGGTATGACGAAACCGCAATCCAATCATTTTCATGGCAAAGCACGATGAGATTGGCGACCGACCACCTGAAAGAGTTATGCCAATGAAGGAGAAATGGGAGAAAATCATCTGCCGAGGCAGCGTTGCCCTCGTTGTTGTTCTGCAGGTTCTCGTCGCGGAGCACATGTACAAGCCCCAAGACCGATGGTTCTTGCATCCTGATGATGAAGAGGTGGTCTACTTTGGTCGGGCCGTCTTCGACCACTGGCTTCCAAGCCTTCCAGAACGCTTCAACCAGACAACAAACCCAACCATCGACCCTGCTGTCGGACCCCTGGAAGGCAAACTTGCACGCAATGGGGCCACGGTGTCCCATCGGCCACCGGGGATATTCTATCTCATGGCAATTCCAGCCCACTTGGGACCGCAAGCCGTCATGGCAACAATCCCCTGGCTCTGCGGCTTGGCGGTCATTGCCTTCTATGCCCTTGCAGAGAGGATGACGAGGCCATGGCCGGCAGCGGTAGCTGCTTCCGTGATGGCGTTCTCCGCCCCTCTTCTGTTCTGGAGCAATTTCAGCGTCAACAACGTGGTCGCATTCGGACTCCTGTGTGCAGGGTTGCGGCTGTTCATCGCGCCCAAGCCGGTTTGGCAAGCGTCAGGGGCGTTCCTGGTGGGCCTGACCTCGCTGTTTCGCTATGAGTACTCACTGCTGGTGGCCTCGCTTGGCGTTGCGTGGTTGGCGCGCCAGATATGGCGTAGGGAATGGCGTTGGACCGACCTCATGCCCCGGGTTGGCGGTGGCCTCGCCGCCGCCATTGTGGTTGGGACCATGCTCTACGTCTTGTACGGGACGCTCAACTTCGTGGCCATCACACGGGGAGCCAGCTCAACCGGAATCGAGGACACGTTGGATTCGACCGTGGGGGCGGTCAGCGGGAATGCCTTGGAGAACCGAATCATGCTGGTCGGTTTCCTCATCCTGCCGTTTGTCCTGTTCATGGCTACAGCAGCCTGGAACCCACACGTGCATTGGACCATCCCTCCACTCATCGTCTCCTCGATTGTCCTGACCTGGTTCTTCCTTGGCGAGGAAGTATACAGCCAGCGGTTCCTGATGAGCAACGCATTCACGCGCTACCTTATCCCAGCCATCGGCATTGGCGCCCTATGCTTGGCGTTCTTCCTACAAGATGCCAGGAAACTGAGCCTGGGCGTCGTCCTTTGCGCCGCGGCCCTGTTGGTGACCGCTAACTTTCTCTTGGTGGCCGGGGAAGACGGCTTCGGGGGTGCACGCAAGGTCACCTCTGAGTACCTGACCTTCGTAGAGGACGCGCGTAAGCTCCCTTCCGACTCCATTTTCATTGGAGAGCGCCCGGCCAAGACAATCCTCGATGCCCCCGTTGTCTCCGTCTATCGGTACGAAAAATCCGACCAACCCGCGATTTTCACCCGAAGCGTGGCCAAGCTTCTTTCTCAGGGCGAGCACCTGTTTGGTCTCAACAATGATGACGCCACCTACAAATCCTGGCTGAAGGCCGACGGTCGCTTCCGGCTTGTGAGTTCGCCTGTTCCTTCGTTCTACGAAGTCATCCTGGCAAAACCGAGTCCCACAAAGTCCTGAGTTTAGGAGCGGTTCCGTGCCAGGAAGCGGTGCCCGTGCCCCGCTCGTGCTGCTCAGGATAGTGCCGCAGGTTCGCTTGGTCGACCCACCCAGAGAAGACCAGGCCAACCATCTTAGCTCAGTCAAGAATAGCGCGTCAGCCATTCAAGGTCGGCTAGACTCAGCTAGGGTGCGCTGGCGGCCTTCCGGGCGGACCGGAGGAGCATCCACAGGAGGCCGGCATACGCCACCGCGAACAGGACCCCGACGACGGCAACCTTGGCCAGTCCCGCAGGCTTTGCCCAGGATGCGACGGCGGCGGCGAACGCCAGGGAGACCCCGGAGGCCGCGAGCGACTGCGCACCGGCCTTCCAGTGGACCCTCCACCGCACCCGGGTCCCCGGGACCAGGCTGACCATGGCAAGGTACGAGCCGAAGCCGACCAAGGCGCCCACTCCCGCCGCAGGAATGCCGACCCGTGGAAGGAGGACCCAGGTCGAGGCCGCGCTCAACCCGAGGGCGACCAGCACCAGCCCGGCCATCACCCGCGTGCGCGCCTCCAGCTCAAGCCGCTTCTGGGCGTAGAAGCTCGATTGCCACAAGAGGTTGGCCGCGACGAGCAGCGGGACGACGGCCCACGCGGAGGCGACTTCCGGGCCGTAGAGGAGGGCCGTCACGTCCCTCCCCACCCAGGAGACGACCGTGCCGATGGGGACGTAGGTGAAGAGGAACGTGGCATGGAACCGCCGCACCAGGTCCTCGATCTCCTGCGCGGGGGCCGAGGCCCGGGCCATGACGGAGGCGTGCGCCGAGTAGATGAGCGGCATCGCCGCCAGGAGGGGAAGCAGGGGCAGCAGGTTGGCGTTCAGCTGGAAGACCCCGATGGCCGCATCGCCCAGGCGCAGGCCCACCAGCAGGCGGTCCAGCAGTACCAGCCCCTGCGCGCCGGCAAGCCACACCAGCGTGGGCAGCCCGAACGCCAGGACCATGCGGATGTGGGCCCGGTCGCGCACGGTGGGGAACCTGAGGCTGGAGGACCAGGAGAGGGACGGCAGGAGCGCGCACCCCGTGGCCACGGTGAACGCCAGCAGGAACGCCTCCGGGCTGGCGTGTCCCGCGAGCGCGACGGCGACGGCCAGGAGCGTGCAGAGCGTGAAGCGGACCGCCTCCGCGCTGGAGTAGGCCAGCGGCTTGCGCTGGCAGACCAGGAGGAACTGCGAGTTGTTGTACCAGACCAGGACCAGCACGAGCGCCCCGCAGAGGGCGAGGCCGGGCAGGCGGGCAGGCTGCCGGGCCCAGGCGACGGCCACCAGGCCCACGAGGACCAGCGCGGCGACGAGGGAGGCCCAGCCAAGCAGGTGCCGGTTGCGGGCAAGGAACCCGGTGCCGCCGTCGCGGGCATACTGCTCGGGGTAGTAGCGCAGGTTGGCCTGGTCGATCCATCCCCCCAGCACCAGGCTTGCCATGGTCGCCAGCGTCAGGAGGAGGGCAAGCCAGCCCAACTCTTCGAGCGGCAGGAGGTGCGCCGCGAGGTAGAGGAGGAGGAACTGGGTCAGGTTGGGGAGGACCCGTCCTGGGGCGAAGACCAGGGCATCCCGGAGTCCCTTGGCGTGCTCGTCGCCGCTCATGCGTCGGCCAGGTCCGCCTCGACCATGACCTTGGCGAGCTTGGGCGCCAGCGTCTTGGCCTTCCACTTGAGCTTCTCGGCGGCCTTCTTGGGGTTGCCGCGCAGGGTGTGGACCTCGGCGGGGCGCTCGTACTTGGGGTCGGTCTTGACACGCTTCTCCCAGCCGTCGATGCCGGCGGCCTCGAAGCAGAGGCGGGCGAAGTCGCGGACGGTGCAGTCCTTGCCGGTGGCGAGCACGTAGTCATCGGGCTCCTTCTGCTGGAGCATGCGCCACATGCCCTCGACGTACTCGGGGGCGTAGCCCCAGTCGCGGCGGGCGTCGAGGTTGCCGAGGGTGAGGTGCTTGGCCTTGCCGTTGGCGATCTGGGCGACGCCGTGGGAGATCTTGCGGGTGACGAACTCGATGCCGCGGCGGGGGGACTCGTGGTTGAACAGGATGCCGTTGCTGGTGTGCATCTGGTAGGATTCGCGGTAGTTGACGACGGCCCAGTAGCCCATCATCTTGGCGACGCCGTAGGGGCTGCGGGGGAGGAAGGGGGTCGTCTCGGACTGGGGCTCCTCGCGCACCTTGCCGTAGAGCTCGCTGGTGCTGGCCTGGTAGAAGCGGGTCTCGGGGGCGTGGCGGCGCACGACCTCGAGGAGGCGGACGACCCCGACGCCGCTCACGTCCGCGGTGAGGACGGGCTGCTTGAAGCTGGTGCCGACGAAGCTCTGCGCGGCGAGGTTGTAGACCTCGTGCGGGTCGGACTCCTGAATGGCGCTGACGAGGGAGCCCTCGTCGGTGAGGTCGCCGTCGATGAGGTTGACCTTGTCGACGACGGCGGCGAGGTTGGCGAGGTTTGGGGTGGAGAGGCGGCGGACGAGGCCGTGCACCTCGTAGCCCTTGCCCACCAGCAGCTCGGCGAGGTAGGAGCCGTCCTGGCCGGTGATGCCGGTGATGAAGGCGCGCTTGGCCACGCGGGGCCATTCCCGCTTCCTATTTTTATGGAGCGGGCCTCGCCGGGACGATGCGGTTCCTGGTGACGGGCGCCTCGGGCTTCGTGGGCCGCCACCTCGTGCCCCGCCTTCTCCAGGAAGGTGGGGTGGTCGCGCTGCACCGCCCCGGCCTCCCCGTCCCGGCCCACCTCAAGGGGTGCCAGGTCGTGCGTGGGGACATCCTGCGGCCAGCCTCGCTGCCGGGCGGGCGCTTCGACGCCGTGCTGCACCTGGCCGCGGAGGCGTCGCCGCAGCGCTGCGAGCGCTATCCCCGCCTCGCCCTGCGCACCAATGTGGAGGGCACCCACGCCATGCTGCGCTGGGCGGAGGCGCACGCAGGACGGTTCGTCTTGGTCAGCACCGCGCAGGTCTACGCCCCCGCGGGGGGGAAGCCGCTTGCCGAGGACCACCCGACGCGCCCCATCACCTACTACGGGGCGACCAAGCTCGCGGCGGAGACGCTCACGCTCAACGCCCACGACCGGGGCGCCGTGGCGGCCTGCGTGGTGCGGCCGTTCAACATGTACGGGCCCGGCCAGGCGCCAGCCTACATTGTCCCCACCATCCTTGCCCAGGTGCGCGGCGGCGTGGAGGTGCGGGTGCGCTCCGGCCGCCCGGTGCGCGACTTCCTCTACATCGGCGACGCGGTGGAGTTGCTCGCCCGCGCCGCGACCCACCCCAACGCCGCGGGGCAGGCGTTCAACGCCGCCTCGGGCCGCAGCGTCACCATCGAGGAGCTGGCCCGCACGGCCGTCAAGGCCAGCGGCCGGGACCTGCCGTTCGCCTCCGAGGACCGCGCCGCTCCGCACAAAGAGGCCGACGCCGTGCACGCCGACGCCGCGAAGGCGGCCAAGCTCCTGGGATGGAACGCCCCCACCCCTCTTGGGACGGGGCTGGCGCGCACGCTTGCGGCCGCAGGTCCGTGAACCTTTAACCTCACGATGGTCCTCGCCCGCCCGTGCAGACCCTCGTCCTCATTCCTGCCTACAACGAGGAGGGCCACGTGGGCGAGGTGGTCCGGAAGGTCAAGGCGCTGGGCCTCGATTGCCTGGTCATCAACGACGGCTCCGCCGACCGCACCGCCGAGGTCGCCCGGCAAGCCGGCGCCGAGGTCGTCTCGAACCGGCACAACATGGGGCTCGGGCCGACCATCCGGCGCGGGTACCAGGCGGCCCTGGACCGGGGGGCGGAGGTCATCGTGCAGCTGGACGCCGACGGCCAGTACGACCCCGCCGAAATCCCCCTCCTGACGGCGCCCATCCTGTCGGCGAAGGCGGACATGGTGCTGGGGGCGCGGCTGGCAAACCTCCACTATAAGATGCCGGGCATGAAGAAGTTCGGCAACAAGGCGTTCAGCTGGGTGCTGCGCCAGCTCACGGGCGCGGACGTGCGCGACGGCCAGACCGGCTTCCGCGCCATGCACCGCGACGTGCTGGAGAAGTGCCTGCCCATCAACGAGTTCAGCTACACGCAGGAGATGATCATCCGCGCCGCCAAGGAGGGCTTCATCGTCCAGTCCGTCGAGACGAACTTCTACCCGCGCTACGACGAGACGAACCGCCTGTTCAGCAACCCGTTCCAGTTCGCCTACCGCGCTTGGTGGATCATCACGCGGACCTGGCGCGACTACCACCCGTTCAAGTTCTTCGTCTGGCCGGGCATCCTGTTCCTGCTCGTGAGCGCCACCCTCGGCGCCGTCGTGGCGCACCACTTCCTCACCTACCACGTCATCGCGGGCCGGGTGGGCAGCCTCGTCGCCAGCGGCGTCTTCTTCCTGTTCGGGTTCCAGCTCATCTGCATCGGCCTCCTGGCCGACATGATCCGGACGCACACGAAGTACTAGCCGGCGCAGCGGCCTTATCAACGGCGTGCAGGTCCGTGCGCCGTGCTGCAATCGGGGGGGCAGGCCTTGGCGGTCGTCGGCACCGGCTACGTCGGGCTGGTCACGGGCGCATGCCTGGCGGGCGAGGGGCACCGGGTGGTGTGCCTGGACATCGACGCCAAGCGGGTGGAGAGCCTCTCGGCGGGGGCGGTCCCCTTCTGGGAGCCGGGGCTTCCCGAGCTCGTCGCCGCCGCGGCCGGGCAGGGGCGCCTCGCGTTCACCCTCGACCCCGAGCAGGCCCTGGCGGCCGCGCAAGCCGTCTTCATCGCCGTCGGAACACCCCCGAAGGCCGACGGCAGCAGCGACTTGGGCCACGTCCGCGCCGCCCTGCGCACCGTGTCCTCCCATGCAGGCCCAGGCGCCGTCGTCGTCGTCCGCAGCACGGTCCCTCCCGGCACCGGCGACCGCCTGCAGGAGGAGCTGCGCGGCCTGGGCCGGCCCGACCTTCCTCTGGTGAACGCGCCCGAGTTCCTTGCCGAGGGGACCGCCGTGCGCGACTTCCAGTCCCCCGACCGCCTGGTCTTCGGGGGCCCCGCGGAGGCCAGCCAGCGGGTGGCCGGCCTGTTCGCCTCCCTCAACCCGCGGGCGCCGCGCATCCTGACCGACCGCCCGACGGCGGAGTTGGCCAAGTACGCCGCCAACACGTTCCTCGCCGCCCGCGTGTCGCTCATCAACGAGATGGCGCGCCTGTGCGACGCCTGGGGCGCGGACGTGCGGGTGCTCGCGCAGGCGGTCGGCCTCGACGCCCGCGTGGGGCCGCTGTTCCTGCGCCCCGGCATCGGCTACGGCGGCTCCTGCTTCCCCAAGGACGTGCAGTCGCTGGCCGCGGAGGGCCGCGCCGCCGGCGTGCCGCTCGACCTCATTCCCGCGGTGGAGGCCGCCAACGACGCCCAGGTGGCGTACGCCCTGGCCACGGCGACCCGGATGCTCGACGCCTCCCTCGCGGGCAAGCAGGTCGCGCTCTGGGGCATCGCCTTCAAGCCCGGCACCGACGACGTCCGCATGGCCCCCAGCCTCCGCCTGGCGCAGGCCCTGCTGGACGCGGGCGCGCAGGTGCGGGCCCATGACCCGACGGCGCACCTGCCGCAGGCCCTGCGCGAGCGGGGGGCCGAGCAGGCCGGGGACCCGGTGGCCTGCGCGCAGGGGGCCGACCTGGTCCTCCTGTGCACCGAGTGGCCAGCCTACCGGCAGGTGGACCCCGGGCGGGTGGCCCAGGCGATGCGGTCGCCCCGCCTGCTCGACGGCCGCAACCACCTCGACCACGCCGCCTACCGGACCGCCGGGTTCAAGGTGCGGGGAATCGGTGTGGGGCTGCAGCGATGAGCCGCAACGCCAAGGCCAAGCCCATGCGCGCGGTGATCCCGGCCGGCGGCTTCGGCACGCGCATGCTGCCGGCCACCAAGTCGATGCCCAAGGAGATGATGCCGGTGCTGGACCGGCCCGCCATCCAGTACGTGCTCGACGAGGCGGTGCAGTCCGGCATCGACGAGGTGGTCATCATCACGGGCCGCCACAAGAAGGCCATCGAGGACCACTTCGACAGCTCGCCCGACCTCGAGGGGTTCCTGCGCGACAGCGGGCGCGGCAAGTCCCTGTCGCTGATCCAGAACGCGGCCGGCGGCGCGCGCCTCTTCTACATCCGGCAGGACTGGCCCAAAGGGCTCGGGCACGCCGTCCTGCAGGCAGCGCCCCTGGTGGAGGGCCGCCCGTTCGCCGTCCTGCTGGGCGACGACATCATCCTCGGGGCGCGGCCCGCCATCGCGCAACTGCGCGACGTGCACGAGCGGACCCGGGCGAGCGTGTTCTGCGTCCAGCGGGTGCCCAGCAACGAGGTCTCCCGGTACGGCATCGTGGAGACGGAGCCGATGGGCCGGGGGCTGCACCGGGTGCTCGACATCATCGAGAAGCCAAGCGCGGAGGAGGCCCCCTCGAACCTGGCCGCCATCGGGCGCTACGTCTTCACCCCGGGCCTCATGCCCCTGCTGGCCAAGACCAAGCCGGGCGTTGGCGGGGAGATCCAGCTCACGGACGCCATGCGGGCCCTGGCCAAGAAGGAGGAGCTCTATTGCCAGGAGTTCCGCGGCCGGCGCTTCGACGTCGGCTCCCTCGAGGGATGGCTTGAGGCGACGCTGCACCTGGCCGCCAAGCGCAAGGACCTGCACCACGTCCTGGACGCCTTCCTGGCGGAGCACAGGAAGGACCACTCGCTGGGCGCCTGGAACGACTAGCCCGCGGAGGCCGCCGGCCCATCAGCGCGTGCCGGGGGAGAGGTCGTCGGGCCCTGCGTCGGCGCCGGGGGCCAGCAGGCGAGGCGCCCACCGATGCACGGCCAGGCCGAGGCCGGTGAGGACGACGAGATAGAGGGTGGCGCCCAGCGTGGAGAGCGGGAGGCGCAGGAGGCCGCTCCAGGCGATGGCCCCGAGGGGCACCAGGACGAGGGAGAGGACCAGCGCGAGCCCCGCGCGCTCCACCGCGTCGAGCTCGTCGGGTCCCGTCTGGGCCACCCGCAGGGGCCGGCTGCGCGGGAAGAGGGCGAGGCTCCAGGCCCAGCCGGGGCCGAGCAGCACCAGCAGCGTCCCCACCGCCATCCAGGCGGCCGCCAGCGCGTTCACGGGCCCTCCAGGCGCCACACCTTGGCGTCCGCAGCCTCATGCACCAGGCTGAAGGCGGGAGGCCGGAAGCGTTCCCCCGCCCACCCCGATGGCTGGAAGACGTAGACGTCGCTGCCGTAGGCGCGCACGAAGTCGCGCACGGCCGTCGCGTTGGCGGTGGCGTAGAACGCCGCCCACTGCCCGCGGTCGTGGGGGTCATCAAAGAGGCCGGGCCCGTAGGTGGGGTGGCCACCCTCCGCCGCGACGTAGGGGGCGACGAGGTTGTCGGAGAGCAGCGTGGCATTGGGCGGGACGTTGGCCGCGACCCAGGCGATGGCCTCCCGCTGGCTCGCGCTCATGAGGCGGTGCGTGGGGTCGGGGCGCAGCGCCTCCTGCACCGTGGGCAGGGCCGCAAGCAGGATGACGGCCGCGGCGACGGCGGCGCGGGTGCGGGTGGAGCCGGGGACCAGGCGCCACACGGCGGGGGCGGCCACCAGGATGGCGGCGAGGTCGACCATGATGAGGAAGCGGTCGTGGAACAGCAGCCGCAGCGTCACGTAGAGCAGCCCGGCGGCGAGGAGCGCGGCCAGCGGCGCGGCGCGGCGCGAGCGCACGGCGACCAGGAGGAATGCGAGGGCGAGGGGGAGGTAGGCGGCGCTCGCCTCCAGGTAGGTGGCGAGGCCGAAGAACGTGCCTCCCACGACGGGCTCGCCGGTGATGGCGTGGCCCGTCTGCTCAAGCACCCGGAGGCCTGCGGGGAGGAACGCCGCTGGCCAGAGCAGCCAGACGGGCGCGAAGGCAGGCAGGCTCGCGGCGGCGGCCTGCAGCCAGCGTTTCCAGGGGCCCTTGCGGGCGAGGTCGAGGACGAACGCCACGGCGAGGCCGAGCGCCGCGAAGAGGAACGTTGGCTGCTGCCAGACGCCGAGCGAACCTAGGACGAAGCCGGCGGCGAGCCAGGCGCCGCGCAGCAGAAGGAACAGGCCACCGCACAGGATCAGCAGCGCGCCGAGGTTCTTCTCGTAGAGGAACTCGTGCGCGGCGAAGAGGGGGAAGGCGACCGCCGCGAGCCCCGCCGCGACGAGGCCGGACGGAGTGCCGAAGCGGCTGCGCACCAGGGCGAACGCCGGCAGGGCGAGGCTGGCGGCCAGCAGCGGCTCCAGGGCGGTCAGGTGCGTCGTGGCGTCCAGGCCGGTGACCGCGTGCAAGACGGTGTGCAGGGCGGGCAGGGCAGGCGGGAACAACTCCTGCATCCAGTGCGGCGCCGAGGCGAGCGGCAGGCTGGGCGCCTGGTAGGCGTCGAATGCCACCTTGTAGAAGCCGTAGTCGTAGCCGAGCGGGACCTCGGTGCCCCAGTAGGGCAGGACGCGCAGCATCCAGCCGCCGAACACCGCCAGCCCGAGCAGGGCGAGCCCCCGCGCCCCGAGCGCCAAGCCCTCGCGGTCGGGGTCGGGGCGCTCCTGGCGCAGCCAGAACAGGACCGCGACGGCGACGGCGACCAGCAGCGCCAGCGCGCCGCGCCGGTCGGTCAGGGGCGGCCACGGGCTGACGGCGGCGAGCAGGAGCACCAGCGCCAGCAGGCCCGCCAGCTCGTAGGCCATCCAGGGCACGAAGGCCCAGCGCGGCCGCGGGCTCATGCTGAGGGCTTGCGGGTGCCCGCGACCACCACGGCGACCAGGCAGCACAGCAGCGTGACGCCCAGGGCGGTGAGGGCGATCCGGGCCGGCAGGCCGACCTGCGAGGCGGTGGCGAGGTGGGGCGGGGTGGCGGGCGGGGCCTGCGGCTGCACGCCCACGTCCTCGTTCCAGCCCGCCATCCGCTCGAGGTGGCTGGCGTCGCTGAAGAAGCCCTCCTGCTCGGACTGGCCGACGAAGAAGGAGAGCTTGTAGACGGTGCTGTCGCGCCCGGCGGTGTCGTTGAGGA
>JBHELM010000004.1:0-12127 GCA_046352715.1 Thermoplasmatota archaeon
CCCCTACGGCCTCGCCGCCAGCGTGTGGACGCAGGACCGCGCGAAGGGCGACCGCGTCGCGGAGGCGCTGGAGTGCGGCATGGTGTGGGTCAACTGCTGGCTCGTGCGCGACCTGCGCGTCCCCTTCGGTGGGATGAAGCAGAGCGGCGTCGGGCGCGAAGGCGGGGCGTGGTCGCTGGAGTTCTTCTCAGAGGCACGGAACATCTGCGTCAAGGAGGGAAACTAATGGCAACGACGAACCCGACCAAACCGCGGATGCAGCGGATTTCGCGGAATAAGTCTTCATCCGCGGCCTCCGCGAAATCCGCGGTTCGGCCAGGCGGCGGAAGCATCGTCGCCGGCTGCCTCGCCCCGCACCCGCCGCACCTCGTCTACGCCGACAACCCTCCACAGAACGAGCCCCGCAGCGAGGGCGGCTGGGAGCCGGTGCGCTGGGGTTACGAGCGCCTCCGCAGCAGCCTCGCCCGCGCCGGGCGGGAGTACGACGTCCTCATCGTCCACTCGCCCCACTGGCGCACGCAGGTCGGCCACCACTTCCTCGGCGTGCCGAAGTTCACCAACCTCTCGGTGGACCCCATCTTCCCCAACTTGTTCCGCTTCAAGTGCGACCTCGCCGTCGACGTGGAGCTGGCGGAGGCCATCGAGGAGCGTGCCCGCGGCAAGGGGCTCGTCACGAAGATGATGCGGAACCCCGAGTACCGCGTCGACTACGGCACCATCGCCGCGTGCCACATGGTCAACCCGGCGTGGGACAAGCCCATCGTCGGCATCTCCTCCAACGGCTCCTACAAGTACTACTCCAACGACGTCGGCCAGGAGCAGCAGCGCGCGTTGGGGCAGGCGACCCGCGAGGCCGTCGAGGCCACCGGCCGCCGCGCCCTCCTGCTCGCCTCCAACTCCATCAGCCACCGCCACTTCACCCGCGAGGGGAAGCTGCCGGAGGACATGAGCCAGGAGCGCATCTACCACCACGGCCAGCACCTGTGGGACATGCATGCCATCCGCCTCATGCGCGACGGCCGCGCCGAGCAACTGTTCGACGAGATGCCGGACCTCATCGACGACGCCACCAGCGAGGCGGACGCGGGATGCCTGAGCTGGCTGCTCTCCGCGCTCGCGTTCCCCACTTACCCCGCGGAGCTGCACGGCTACGGCACCGTCATCGGCACCGGCAACGCCGTCGTCGAGTGGGACCCGAATCCCAAGACCCGTAGCGTCACGCCCCGGGGGCGGACCTGATGTCTGCAAAAACTCCCAAACCGCGGATGACGCGGATTGCGCGGATGAAGGATGGCGTAAAATCCGCGGCATCCGCGAAATCCGCGGTTTCGTCGGGACCTGGTGTCGTCGCCGGCTTCGTCGTCCCCGGCCTGCCGCACCCGTTCCTGGTCCCCGACGCGAACCCGGCCTACCGCGCCGTCCGCGACGCCTACGACGCCGTGCGGCGCGAGATTGAGGCGCTCAAGCCCGACCTGCTGCTGCTCTACAGCACGCAATGGCTCTCCGTCATCGGCCACCAGGTGCAGGCCCGCGCCGCGCCGGAGTGGCGCCACGTGGACCCCGAGTGGCACGAGTTGGGCACGATTCCTTACAAGCTGCGCATGGACCCCGCGTTCGGCGCCGCCTACGTCGAGAGCGGACGGGCGCGCGGGCTGGAGATGCGCACCGTGGACCACCACGGCTTCCCCATCGACACCGGCACCGTCGTCGCGCTCAAGCTGCTCAACCCCAAGAACGCGGTGCCGGCCAGCGTCGTGTCGTGCAACATGTACGCCGACCGCGCCGAGACAATCGTCCTGGGCAAGGCCGCGCGGGACGCCATCGCCGCCACCGACAAGCGCGTCGTCACCGTCGCCGTGACCGCGCTCTCCAACCGCATGCACACGGACGTCGTCCCGTTCGCCAAGGACCGCATCCACAGCCTGAAGGACGACGAGTGGAACCGCAAGTACCTGGAGATCCTGGGCCAGGGCCGCCTGGAGTCCGCCAGCCAGCTTGCCCGCGAGTTCTCCACCCAGGCCTCGGGCGACCAGAAGATGAAGGCCATCTGGTGGCTCGCCGCGACGATGGGCCAGAGCAACCACTATTCTGGCCGTGTCTTCGCGTACCAGCCCCTCTACGGCACCGGCGCCGCCTTGGTGGGGCTGTGGCCGACCGCGAAGGCCGCCGCCGACCAGGAGTTCGACGAGGACGACGCCGAGCGCTACGGCGGCGACCGCAACGTGCTGGGACCCGCCGGCAAGGGCGCCACCGAGCTGGCCGCCCTGAGCATGGAGGAGCAGGACAAGTGGGAGTCCGCGACGCCCTTCAACCGCGGCGGGACGCCTTTGCTTGAGGCCAGCCCCGACGCCCCTGCCGAACCGCGGATAACGCGGATGCCCACGGAATCCGCGTCATCCGCGAAATCCGCGGTTTCGTCCGGAGTCATCGAGACTGCCAAAGCTCCCAAGCCGCTCGCCAACTACGCCCACGCCCGCCGCGTCGGCGACCTGCTGTTCCTCGCCGGCATCGGCCCCCGCGTCCCCGCCACCGACAAGATTCCCGGCGGCCCCGTCCGCGACGCGGCCGGGAAGCCGTTGAAGTACGATGTAAAGGCGCAGAGCCGGCAATGCATCGCCAACATCGAGACCATCCTCAAGGAGGAAGGGCTTGGCTTGGCCGATGTGTTCGACGTATCGGTGTTCCTCATCGACATGAAGGAGGACTTCGCCGCCTTCAACGAGGTCTACAACGAGGCGTTCGGCAAGTCCAAGCCGGCACGCACGACGGTGCAGGTCGAGGCGCTGCCGGGGCCGATTGCGGTGGAGTTGAAAGTGGTCGCGACCGCCAAGCGGAGTGCGGCGTGAGCGAGCCAGCAGTGCCGTCGGATTGAAGAGGGCGACTCCATTTGAGCCGTTGATGGCAGAGGCCGTAGGGGGGACCCCATCCGCACCGACGCTAGAGACCCTGCGCACCAAGCGTGCGGGGCTCTTGCAAATCGCCGCCCGCCACCGCCTTCAAGGCATCCGCGTCTTTGGCTCCGTTGCCCGTGGCGAGGCGCGGCCCGGCAGCGACGTGGACCTTCTTGTCGAGCCGCAGGGACGTTGCAGTCTCTTCGACCTCATTGAGTTCGAGGACGAGGCCGCTGCTCTTCTGGGCGTCAAAGTGGACGCACACACCTTCGGCGATCTGCACTGGACGGTCAAGGACCGGGTGCTTTCCGAGGCGGTGCCAGTCTGACTCTGGCGAACGAGCGCGACCGAACCACCCTCCATCACATCGCGGAGGCTGCTGAGCGCATCCTTGAGTTCACGCAGGGCGGGCAAGAGGCCTTCCTTGCATCCCGCATGGAGCAGGCAGCGGTCCTGTGGAGCCTCGGCGTCATTGGCGAGGCGGCCAAGCGCCTCAGCCCCGCTCTCCGCCAAGAGTTCCCGTCCGTCCCGTGGAAGGATGCGGCCGCGCTTCGCGACCGCCTCATCCACCGCTACGACGAGATTGCGCCCACGGTGGTCTGGGACACCGTCGCCAACGACATCCCCCGCCTTCTCAGCGGAGTGCTCGGCGTCCTCAAGTCCAGAGGGTGGTAAATGTGGAACCAAGCCCCGGGGGGCAGACGGGTCGCCCGCGGACGCACTGGATCGACATCTCCCCCCGCATCTCCCCCCGCATCAACGTGTGGCCGGGCGACGTTCCCTACCGCAGCAACAAAACGGCCCAACTCGCGAAGGGCCAAGGCATCGACCTGGGCGACATGCACACGACGTACCACGTCGGCGCCCACACCGACGCTCCGATGCACTACAAGCTCGGCGGAGCCGACGCAGCGAGCCTCCCCCTCGACGCCTACCACGGCCCCTGCCAAGTGGTGGAGGTGCGTGCCCGCCGCGGCCACCGCTTCGGCCTCGGCGACCTCGTCGAGGTGCCGACGGCGCCGCGCATCCTGTTCAAGACCGGCACCTTCCCGGACCCCTACGCCTGGAACAACGACTTCGCGGCGCCGGAGCCTGACCTCATCGACGCCTTGGGCCGCAAGGGCGCGGTACTCGTCGGCTTCGACACCCCCAGCACCGACCTCTTCGACTCCAAGGGCCTGCCGTCGCACCAGATGCTCTTCTGGCACGGCATGATGAACCTGGAGGGGCTCGTCCTGGCGCACGTCAAGCCCGGCCACTACACCCTCCTGGCGCTCCCCTTGCCGCTGGAGGACGCCGACGCGAGCCCGGTGCGCGCGGCCCTCCTGCCGGCGTGACTCAGAGCTTGTCCAGCAGGTGTCCCATCTTGTCCTTCTTGGTCTCCAGGTAGCCCCGGTTGACCTCGTTGGGGGGGACCTCGAGCGGGACGCGCTCGATGCAGTTGAAGCCCAGCTTCTGCATCGCCGCCACCTTGTCGGGGTTGTTGGTGAGGAGCCGGATGCAGTGGACGCCTAGGTCCTGCAGCATGTCCTTGGCGGCGTC
The DNA here is from genome assembly GCA_046352715.1 of Thermoplasmatota archaeon. Lineage (GTDB taxonomy): Archaea > Thermoplasmatota > E2 > JACPAO01 > JAHFTW01 > JAHFTW01. The sequence goes on from JBHELM010000004.1 coordinate 4,434, forward strand.
GTAGGTGCGTGCGTCGACGGGGTGGCCGAGGTGCAGGTTCGCCTCCACGGTGTCGAGGCCCTGCTCCTGCAGCTCGTAGGCGAGGATCTTGTTGGTGAGGCCGATGTCGCGCCCCTCCTGCCGCAGGTAGAGGATGACGCCGCGCCCCTCCGCCTCGATGCGGCGCAGGGACTCGTGCAGCTGGGCGCCGCAGTCGCAGCGCTTGGAGCGGAAGATGTCGCCCGTCATGCACTCGCTGTGGATGCGCACCAGGACGGGGTCGGGGCACTGCTGCTCCGCCACGCTCCCCTTCACGATGGCGGCGTGCTCCTTCCCGGTCGGGACATCGCGGTAGACGTGGATGGTGAAGTCGCCGAAGCCGGTCGGCAGGTGCGCTGCGGCGGCGTGCACGGCGGTGCGGCGCGGCGGGGGCGGTCGCATGGTGCGCAACCCACCGCCTGCGTGGTGAAAGCGGTTGGGGTCGTGGCCGCACGAATAGGCTTTGTGCGGGGCGGGCTTGGGCGCGGCGTGAAGGGCTGGCTGCGCGAGAGGGCGCCGGGGCTGCACCGTTTCCTGACGCGCAGCGACACCCCCTATCCAGCGGTGCGCGAGGTGCTGGCGGGCGCCGCGGTCATCCTGGTCCTGCTGGGGGCGCTCTACGGCGCCACGGCGCAGCCCATCGCCGGCGGCTACCCCGTCGTGGTGGTGACCTCGGGCAGCATGATGCACTGCGCCAACGCGGCCAACGACGGCACCGGCCCGTCGCTGGGGAAGGACTGCTCGGCCCTCAGCTACGGCCGCATCGGCACCATCGACCCCGGCGACCTGGTGTTCGTGCGCCGCGTCGGCGACCGCTCCGACGTGGCGACCCTGGCGCAGGGCGGCGGCGGGACCTACGGCAAGGCCGGCGACGTGGTGGTGTACCGCCCCAGCGGCCGCGCCGACGTCACCCCCATCATCCACCGCGCCCTCTTCTGGGTGCAGGTCAACGACAGCGACCGCACCTTCTCGGTCCCCGACCTCGGCATCTTCCACCAGCCCTCCCTCGACCAGGCCGCGGTGACGGCGCTCACCCACTGCACCCTGGCGGGCAACGGCGTGCACGGCCGCTGGGCGGGCGCCGACTCCGGCTTCATCACCAAGGGCGACAACAACCAGGTGGCGGACCAGTGCCCCGGCGGCATCACGCCCACCCCGGCGCGCATCGACTGGGTGCTGGGCAAGGCGCGCGGCGAGCTGCCCTGGGTCGGCCTCATCAAGCTCTTCGTCGACGACTGGCGGGGCGCCACGCGCAACTTCAGCAACGCGGGCGGCGACGCCAAGGTGATGCTCGTGGTGAGCCTGGGCGTCCTCGTCGCGCTGCCCTACGCCACCACGGCGCTGCGGCGGGCGATGCGGCGCCGCGACGGGCCTGGCCAGGAAGGGGCGGGCAGCACCGCCGACGAGGCGGCGCGCACCGAGGGCGAGCCCCCGCGCGGTCCGGGCCCCTGAGCCGGCACTCCTCCCCGCTCAACCACGACTTGCCCGACGTTCACGAAAGTCCAGCCCTTCGCGCAATCCGTGGAATCCGTGGTTCGCCGGGGACGCTGGCAAGCCTTTCAGCCCCCGCCCCGTCGGGGGGGCGATGGCACGCGACGGCTGGCTCAAGGCCAAGGCCCCCCGGCTGCACCGGTTCTGGACCCGCCAGGACAAGCCCCTCCCGCTGCTGCGCGAGGCCCTCGTCGGCGTCCTGCTCATCGCCCTCCTGCTGACCACGCTGTTCGCCGCCACCGCGCAGCCGTTCCCGCGCGGCTCCCCCGTCGTCGTGGTCACCTCCGGCAGCATGATGCACTGCACCAACGGCCACCCGCCGCTCGGCCGCGACTGCACCCCCATCTCCTACGGCCGCATCGGCACCATCGACCCCGGCGACCTCATCTTCGTCCGCCGCGTCAGCGCCGCCGGCGACGTCGCCACGAAGGCGCAGGACCGGGCCCGCCACTACGGCGACGCGGGCGACGTCGTGGTCTACCACCGCGGCGGCAGCACCACCGCCACCCCCATCATCCACCGCGCCCTGTTCTACCTCACCGTCAACCCCGACGGCACCTACACGGTCGCGGAGCTGGGGCTCGACCACGTCCCCAGCCTCGACCAGCCCGCCGTCGTCCGCCTCGCCGGCTGCACGCTCGCCGCGCAGGGCAGCCACGCCTGGGGCGCGGCCGACTCCGGCTTCATCACCCGCGGCGACAACAACCCCGCCGCCGACCAGTGCCCCGGCATCAGCCTCTCCGGCCCGGCGCGCACCGAGTGGCTGCTCGGCAAGGCGCGCGGCGAGCTGCCCTGGGTCGGCCTCGTCAAGCTCTTCGTCGACGACCTGCGCGGCCCCAGCAGCAACTTCGGCGCCGCCGGCACGGACTCCAAGGTGATGCTGCTCGTCGGCGTCGGCGTCCTCGTTGCGCTGCCCTACGGGGTGCGGGCCGTCCGCCGGCGCCGGGGGCCCAGGGACCCAGCCCCGCCCCAACCGTAAGAACCGATTCTTTGTTCCATCATTGTCCCAGAGCGGTTTTGCCCCCTTCCCGACAGTCGGTGGATGGATGCGCTCGACCCTCCTGGCCTGCCCATGCTGCGCGGACCAGCGGCTCTATCCCGAGGCCCCGGGGCGGTGGAGCCTCGCTGGGAGGCGCTGCCTTGCATTGTGCCTCCCCTGCGGCGGCCGCTGCACCGGACGCTACCGGGCCGGTCCCCCTGCGCCAATCCTGCAGATGCTTGCCGTGAAGTGAGCGCTGCTGCATGCCGGGAACTCGTTCGAGCAAGGGCGCGGCGGCACAGGACGGCCTCAACCGGCGACGTAGATGATCCTGAACCGGACCGGGGTCCCGTAGATGGGCACCACCGCGACCACCCGCGCCGAGCTGCCCGCCGTGCGGACCCACTCCCCGTAGTCCTGCAGGCTGTCAACGACCTTCTCCTGGGTTGCCGCCACTGGGGGCTGATTGGGCGAGGCTTACTTAGCCGCACCTTTGCTGGGAAAACCGCCTGGAGGGGCCCCCTCGGGCGAGGCAAGGGATGCCGTGCCGGGCCATCCCTCCCCCCGGAAATCAAGAATGCGGGAAGCGGGCCCGGAGGGATTTGAACCCTCGTCGCAGGCTCCGCAAGCCTAAAGGATATCCAAGCTACCCCACGGGCCCGTGTGCTCGCTGGAGCCTCGAAAGGCCCCAGCCCTTGCGGATGGGCGGCGCGACTTGGAGGCTCTACTTAAGCAAATCGACCGACGCGACCGCCTCGAGCGCGAGGTCGAGGTGGCGTGACGGCGTGGTCGCGGCGAGCTGCGCGTCCGTGATGCCAAAGCCGCGCAGCCGGGCGAGGTCGGCGCGCACCAGCGTGTCGTCCTCGCGCAGGCCGAGGCTGTGGACGAAGTGCCGCACCGCGTCGGCCCGCTTCTCGCCCAGCCCCACGACGACGCCGGCCGCGGCACCCTCGGGCAGCCCCATCTTGTCGAGGGCGCGGCGGATCTGGCGCTCGCCGGCGAGGTAGCGCAGGAACTCGACCTCCAGGGCGTCCGCCTGGGCGCGCCCCTCCGCGAACGCGCGGTGGGCGTGCAGGGCGGCGCTGCGGACGTGGTCGGCCCCGACGACGCGGTCGGCGCGCACGACCTGGAGCGGCGCGATGCGGCTGGATTTCTGCGCCGCGAAGAGGACGTCCTCCAGCCGCAGCGGGCCCACGACGCCGCAGAGGGCGACCTGCTCGGCGGGGTAGTCCATCATTTCGTCGCCCTCCCTTGGAACCACGAATTGCACGAATTCCACGAAGCGCAGCGGAATCCCCTGCCTCCAGGCATTGGATGGGCGAGGGAGCGGGCCCGGAGGGATTTGAACCCTCGTCGCAGGCTCGTTCTAAGCCACGAATTCCACGAAGCGCCCGAACCGTCCGTCGTCCTTCGTGGAATTCGTGCAATTCGTGGTTCGGTCGGGGCCATGGGGCTCACGACCCGAAGTCGCCGATGGTGGCTTGGCCCTTGCCCTTGCCGGGCGGGGTGGCCTGCGGCTGCGGCGGCGCCTGGTCCGGGTCGCCGCCCACCTGCGACAGGATGTCGGCGGCGAGCTTGGGGCCGAAGCCAGGGAGCAGCGCCAGGCGCGCGGCGGGGAGCGCCTTGAGGTCGCCGGGCCGCTTGAGGCCGTTGGCGTGCAGGGTGCGGGCGCGGATGCGGCCCACCCCCTTGAGGCGGATGAGCGGCAGCAGCTCCTCCTTGACGCCGTGCTCCAGCCGCAGGCCCAGGTCGGTGAGGAGCGGTACCCAGTCGGGCCGCAGGGCGCGGGCCAGCTCGCGCATGCCGTGCACGAGCCACTGGGCGTTGTCGAGGCGCATCCGGATGTCGCCGGGGCCGACGACGTAGCGCTCCTCGAGGACGTCGAGGTGGACCTCCGCCATCCAGTCCTCCAGCAGGAACGCGGTCTTGGCGTAGCTGAGCGCCGCCTCCAGGTCGCGGCCGTCGGACGCCACGAGCATCTCCTCGTGGCGCATCCAGAAGCGCTCCTGCACCCAGTCGTCGCCGGAGCGCAGGTAGAGCGGGAAGAGGTCGGGGCAGCCGCAGACGGCTTGCAGGAGCGCCCACGGCGACGGCCCCTCGACGGAGGCCTCCAGGGCGGAGCGCAGGCGCAGCGCGCTGAACGGGTCGAGGTAGAGGTCGCTGGTGCGCAGCCCGAACGGGGTGGCCTTGATGCGCGCCCCGGCGGCCGGCTCCACGAAGTCGTTGTCCTGCAGGAACGACAGCACGTCCTCGATGCGGTCGCGCACCAGCCACTGGCTCGCCTCCTGCGCCCAGAAGGTGCGCTGGAAGAACTCCTCCAGTTGCCCGATGGTGGTGCAGTAGCCGCCCGCGATGCTGGCCAGGACGTGCGTCCGCAGCGCGGCGTCGGCGGCGAGCTTGCTCACCACCGCCTCCACCTCGCCGCGCAGGTAGGTCTCCTCCGCCTGCTCCTTCATGTCCGGGCTCTTGACGACCAGGACCGCCTCGCCGTAGGGGTCGTAGCGGGGGCGGCCGGCGCGGCCCATCATCTGCTTGACCTCCATCACCGGCAGCGGCCGCGCCCCCTCGCCCATCTCGAAGCGGGTGAGGTCGCGGATGACCACCCGCCGCGCCGGGGTGTTGACGCCGGCGGCGAGCGTGGGCGTCGCGCAGAGGACCTTGAGGCGGCCGGCGCGGAACTGCTGCTCCACGAAGCGGCGCTGCGAGCTGTCGAGGCCGGCGGTGTGGTAGGCGACGCCGGCCCGCGCGAGCTTGTGCAGCTTCTTCGCCGTCGGCGAGCCCTCGCCGCCGTCCTCCAGCGCTGACGCTGCCTCCTCGATGGCGGCCAGCTCCTCGGGGCGAAGCAGGGCGCGCACGGGGCCGGCGAGCCGCTGCGCCTGCGCCTCCGCCGACTTGCGCGTGGAGACGAAGACGAGGCACTGGCCCCCCTCCTTGATGGTCTCCTCGACGAGGCTTGCCACGGGGTCGCCCCCGGCGGGCAGGGTACGGGGCTTCTGGCCGAGGAACTCCAGGGTGTCGCCGAGGTAGGTGCCGGTGGAGAGCTTGACGGGCCGCCAGTCGCTGGTGACGAGGCTGGCGTCGAGCCAGTCGGCCATCTCCCTCGCGTTGGCGACCGTCGCGGAGAGGCCGACCACCTGCGCGCCCGGGACGAGGGCGCGGAACCGCGTCACCGTGACCTCCAGCGTCGGGCCACGGCCGGGGTCGTTGAGGAGGTGGAACTCGTCCACGACGACGCAGCCGACCTGGTCGATCCAGCCGGTGCGGTGGCGCAGTAGGGCGTCCGCCTTCTCGCTGGTGCAGACGATGACGTCGAAGCGGCCGAGGCGCTGGTCGCGCTCGTCCAGGTCGCCGGTGCTCATGCCGACGGTGATTCCCAGGGAACGGAACTGCTGCAGTTCCTCGAACTTCTCCGACGCCAACGCCCGCAGCGGGACGATGTAGAGCGCCTTCTTGCCGGTCGTGAGCCAGCGGTGCAGGATGGCGAGGTAGGCCACCAGCGACTTGCCGGACGCGGTCGGGATGGCCACGATGGCGTTGCGGCCGGAGGCGATGGAGCGCCACGCCTCCTTCTGCGGCGGGTAGAGGTCCTGGATGCCCAGGGCCTCCAGCAGCGCGGCGACGCGCCCGTCGATGCCGAGGTCCGCGAGGCCCACGCGGCGCCGAGGAGGGTCGGCCCCTTAAGTGGCGTGGACCGGGGCTTGGCCCACGGCCATCCGCCGGGAGCTCAGGGGACGCCGGGAAGGGCTTCGGCGTGCCCGGCGTCCTCGGCGGAGGGCCAGGGTGGAAGTGAAAGGCAAGGTTCAATCCTGGCCCCCGAATGGCCGCCGCATGCTCCGCCCCTCCTGCGCTGCGCTGCTCGCCGTGGCGTGCCTCGCCCTCGCCGGCTGCTCCTCGTCCTCGCCGCCGACCGCGACGAACACCAGCGACGCCACCCACCTGGACCTGGTGGACAACAAGTACCAGCCGGAGGAGGCCACCTTCAAGGCCGACCAGGCGGCCCACTTCCAGAACAAGGGCACCCGCGACCACACCGTCACCATCCACGACGAGGCTGGCCACGTCCTGCACGACAAGACCCTCAAGCCCGGCGAGACGGACGAGTTCAAGTTCCCAAACGCCGGCGTCTACCACGTCATGTGCAAGTTCCACAACGGCATGGGCGCCCAGCTCACCCTGACCTAGCCAGGATTTCCAGGTCGCCCATGGGGCACATCGCGTGCAGAAACGGGGTTCCGTCCGCCCTCCACATCCTCTGGTGAGGTGGAATGCTTTCCCCGACCACACCGCAACACACAGATTCTATTCCCTAATCCAAGCGCACGCGCATTGTCGCCCTCGGCCACTCCAACCGCCCCCTCGCCGACTTCCTGGCGATGCTGCGGGCGCACGGCATCCAGCTCCTGGCGGACGTGCGGACCCACGCCGGCAGCCGCTTCGTGCCCTGGGCCAACCCCGACGTGCTGCAGGAGGCGCTCGCCCAGGAGGGCGCCCGCTATGTCCACCTGCCTGCGCTGGGTGGCCGCCGCAAGCCGGTGCCCGGCTCCATCAACACGGCGTGGCGCAACGAGCAGTTCAAGGGCTACGCCGACCACATGGACACGGCGGAGTTCCAGGAGGGCCTGCGCAAGCTCCTGCGCCTCGCGGCGGAGCAGCCGACGGCCGTGATGTGCTCCGAGGCGGTTCCCTGGCGCTGCCACCGCAGCCTCCTGGCCGACGCCCTGGTGGCGCGCGGCGTCGAGGTCGTCCAGGCCATCGACGCGGAGCACAGCGCCCCGCACAAGATGACGCCGTTCGCCCGCGTCAAGGACGGGCAGGTGACGTACCCCGGCGAGCGGCCGCTGGTGTGACCTCTCGACCGAACCATGGATTCCACGGATGGCAAGGATTCCAGCCTGGTGCATGGGACATCCTCAGATTTCTCGGATGTTCTCAGGATTGAATCTGAGTCATCTGAGGCGACTGGCGCCTCCGTCTCATCCGTGAAATCCCTGGTTGGAAAGGGGGGTCAGTGCGCCGCCTGGGAGTCCAGCCACTTCTCGGCGTCGATGGCCGCCTTGCAGCCCGAGCCCGCCGCCGTGATGGCCTGCTTGTAGCGGTGGTCGTACACGTCGCCCGCCACGAACACGCCGTCCACGGACGTCGAGGTCTCGACCGGCCCGTCGGACAGGATGTACCCCATCTCGTCGAGGTGGAGTTGGCCCTTGAA
>JBHELM010000005.1:0-4113 GCA_046352715.1 Thermoplasmatota archaeon
TTGGTGCGGTTGTAGGTGAAGGTGACGGGGATGCCGGCGGGGACCGGGCCGGCGGGGCTGGTGACGGTGCCGGCGATGGTGAACTGGCTGTTGCGGCGCAGGGCGGTGGGCGACTCCGTGATGTCGATGGAGGTGGGCACCGGGGCCGCGTCGGAGGCCGTTTGGCTGGCGGGCTCCTGGCCGGGGGCGAAGGGAAGGTCCTGCCGCACCTGCACCTCCGCATGGCCCTGCATCGGCGCGACCTGGTAGCGGCCGCAGCCGCCGAGGTCCACCATGCGCCAGCCCGCCTGCGGGACGTAGGCCTCCGCGAAGGCGTGCGCCTCGTTGACGACGAGCCGGGCGGGGATGCCGAGCGCCTGGGCGCCCAGGACGAACGCCGCGCTGCGCTGGCGGGAGCACCCGACCTGCGCCTCCACCACCGCCAGCAGGTCGTCGGCGCGCTCGTCGCGGTCGGGCAGGACGCCCGCCTGGAAGCCGTGGATGTGCTGGGCGAGGGCGCGCAGGGCGCCGCCGTAGCCGCGCCCGTCGGCGCCCGCCGCGGTGGCGATGCGCATCCCGACCGCCTGCGCCTCGGCGCCAAGGATGGGCCGCAGGGCCTCGGGGACGTCGGCGGCGGTCACGCTGGCAGGGACGACGAGGTCGTAGTAGGCGAGGTCGGCGGCCCAGGCGAGGGTGACGACCGCCTCCCCGGGGTCGCCGCGCGCCCACGCCATGCCGTTGCCGTCGCGGGCCAGCTCGATGGAGGCCCCCGCGATGGAGACGAGGCGGTCGTTCGGCGTCAGGCCGGGCACCGGCGTCCAGCCGTCGGGGTCGAGGAAGAGGTGGAGCGTCCCCTTGGCGAGCACGCCGGTGGCCGTGGGCTCAAGGGCGATGGGGGTGCGCGTCTCGCTGGCCGCGGGCTGGAACAGGTAGTGGTTGCCCTCCGCGGTGACGCGCTCCTGGACGAAGGTGCGCTGGTGGCAGGTGAGCGAGGGGGTGTAGAGCTGGACGCACACCGGCTGGAGCGGGCCGCCGGCGCGGTCGGTGGGGTAGGGGAGCGGGGAGGCCATCGGGGCCGTCGCGGCGGTGGCGTTGGAGCGCGTGAGGGCGCCGAACGGGTTGGCGAGGCCGACGCCGCCCGCCGCCTGGAACCTCTCCAGCAGGCTGCGCGCACCGGGGTCGAGGCCGCGGTCCTGGCTCACCAGCAGCGCGAGGGCGCCGAGGCGGACGTCCCCCTCCGACACCTTGCCGTCGCCGTCGCGGTCCGCGAACGCCTCCTCACCGCCGTCGAAGCGGCCGTCGCCGTTGGCGTTCAGGAAGGCGAGGCCCCGGTCGGCCAGCTCGCCGACGAGGCTTGCCAGCGCAGCGGCCTTGAGGTTGGGGTCGCGCAGGGCCTTGGCCATGTCCGCCGCCTGCTTCTCGTCGAGGCCAAGGGAACGAAGCTGGTCGGCCGTCATGTTGGAGAGCAGGTCCGCCAGCGCCTCGCGGTCGAGGTTCTTGAGGAGGTTGGGGTCCAGGGTGCGGCCGTCGACGCGGTCGAGGAGGTTCCCCAGGTCGCCGTCGTTGCCGTGCACCAGGTCGGCGTCGCCGACGTTGGCGCCCTTGCCGGTGAGGAAGCGGAACGAGGAGCCCGAGGCGCCCAGGTGGGTGTCCTGGGGCACGGCCACCGTGAGACCGAGGAGGGCGGACGCCACCAGCGCCACCGCGACACCACTGCGGAGCCCCATTCCGTCCCATCCAGCACCCTAGGGGTATTCAAGCAGAATGGACAGCCTGTGTCAACGTTTCCCGGCCCGCCGCCCCCGCTTGGCCTTCCCCTTCTCCTGGAGAGGCGGCTTCGGGGCGGGGGACAGGGTGGGGGCCCTGAGGACCTGCCACTTGGTGCCGTAGTAGATGACCCCGGCGTCCCCGTCCTGGCCCAATCGCCGGAAGACCGCCTGCACCCGGTCGCCGGCCTGCACGCTGGAGGAGTCGACGACCTGGCCGGTCACGACGGGACCCTCCTCGGTCTGCACCAGGGCCAGCAGGTAGGGCACCTGCATCTCGTAGCCGGGGGCGCTCTTGTGGACGCGGGTCCACTCCAGCACCGTGCCGCGCCCGGAGAGCTTGACCGCCTCGATCTTGCCGATGCTGGCGCGGCGGCAGGTGGGGCACACCTCGCGGGGCGGGAAGTGGATGGCGGAGCAGACCGTGCAGCGGGAGGCTTGGAGGTTGTAGCGCTGGGGGATTTCGCGCCAGAAGCGGGGGACGCTCATGCCCCCCTCCCCCCAAACCGCGGATTGCGCGGATGCCGCGGATTGGATTGCATCCGCGCAATCCGCGTCATCCGCGGTTTCGTGGGACGGCAGGTCATTTCAGCGCCTCCAGGACGTGGACGACTGCCGTCGCGCCGGTCCCCCCCACGTTGTGGGTGATGCCGATGCGGGCGTCGCGCACCTGCCGGTCGCCGGCCTGGCCGCGCAGTTGCCAGACGACCTCGCACACCTGCGCGATGCCGGTGGCGCCCGCCGGGTGGCCGCGCGCCTTGAGGCCGCCGCTCGGGTTCACGGTCGGGAGGTCGCCGCCGAAGGTGGTGCGCCCCTCCTGCGTGGCGGGGCCGCCCTGGCCCTTCTTGACGAAGCCGAGGTCCTCGATGGCCAGCACCTCGCCGATGGTGTAGGCGTCGTGCACCTCCGCCACCTGGACGTCGCCGGCGCTGATGCCCGCCTCCTGGTAGGCCATGCGGGCGGCGTGCTCGGTGGCGCTGGAGGTGGTCTTGTTGCCGCGGGAGTGGAACGCGAGGGTGTCGGAGGCCTGCCCGGAGCCCGCCACGCGGATGGCCTTGCGGCGGTGGTTGGCCAGGACGCGGTCGCTGGCGAGGACGACGCAGGCGGCGCCGTCGGAGAGGGGCGCGCAGTCGAACATCGTGAGCGGCTCGGCCACGGTGGGCGAGCGCAGGACGGTGTCGAGGTCGATGGGCTTGCGGAACTGCGCGAGTGGGTTCTTGGCGCCGTGCGCGTGGTTCTTCACGGCGACCTGCGCCAACTGCGCGCGGGTGGTGCCGAACTGCGCCATGTGCAGCTTCGACAGCAGCGCGTGCAGCGCCGCGTCGGTGGCGCCGAAGAAGTGCTCCCACTCCTGGTCGATGCCGGCGGAGGCGATGGCCTGCGCGTCGGCGTCGGAGACGTCGGTCATCTTCTCGATGCCGCCCACCACGACGAGGTCGGCGCTGCCGCTGCGGATGAGCTGGACCCCCTGCCGGAACGCGACGCCGCCGGAGGCGCTCGCGGCCTCGATGCGGGTGGCGGGCAGGTGGCGGTCGGCGAGCCCCGCGCCGTCGAGCAGCAGGGGGGCAACGTGCTCCTGGCCGACCAGCTTGCCGGTGCTCATCGTGCCGAGGAAGACAGCATCAATCTCGTCGCCCTGGATGCCGGCGTCCTGGATGGCGGCGAGGCCCGCCTCCGTCATCAGGTCACGGTACGACATCTCCCACTGCTCGCCGAAGCGGGTGTGCGCGGCGCCGATGACGTGCGCCTCGGGGCGTGCGTGCGTGTGGCCGCGCTTGTGCGGGGTGGCCATTCAGCGCACCTCCACCTTTGGAACCACGAATTGCACGAATTCCACGAAGCCGGCCGTTCGTGGAATTCGTGCAATTCGTGGTTTCGCTTCGGCTGTCATTCGCCGCCTCCCATGACGAGTTTGCCGCGATACTTCGCATAGGTCGCGTAGTCGACCTCGGTGGTGTCCGCGAGGCGGGTCTCCAGCTTCTCCGCGTCGCTGCGGTCGTAGCCGAGGATGTTCTTGGTGACGGTCATGCTGAAGGCGTCGGCGCCGGCGCCCGAGCCGTAGCCACACAGGAAGATGGTGTCGCCGGGGCTCGCCGCGTCGAGGATGTTGCAGAGGCCGAGCAGGACGGCGCCCGAGTAGGTGTTGCCGATGCGCGGCGCCAGCAGGCCGGGCGCGGTCTGCTCCAGCGTGAAGCCGAGCTTGGCGGCGATGGCGGCGGGGAACTTGCCGTTGGGCTGGTGGAAGACCGCCCAGGTGTAGTCCCGCGCCAGGGTGTCGGTGTCCGCGAAAAGGCGCTCGGAGGCCATGCGGACATGGCGGAAGTAGGCGGGCTCGCCGGTGAAGCGCTCGCCGTGCGAGGGGTATTTC
>JBHELM010000006.1:0-9937 GCA_046352715.1 Thermoplasmatota archaeon
CGCCTACGGCGGCTCCATCCGCCTGCTCAACCGCGTCTGCGCCCGGCAGGGCATCACGACGACCTTCGTGGACACCCGCGACCTCAAGGCCACGCAGAAGGCGATGACCAAGAAGACCAGGATGGTCCTGCTGGAGACGCCGACGAACCCGCTGCTGCGCGTCTCCGACGTCAAGGCCGTTGCCGAGGTCGCCCACGCCGGCGGCGCGCGGCTCGTGGTGGACAACACGTTCATGTCCCCGGTCCTCCAGAACCCGTTGAAGCTAGGCGCCGACGCGGTGTTCCACTCTGCGACGAAGTACGTCGGCGGCCACAGCGACGTCCTCGCCGGCCTCGTCGTGTGCGAGGACAAGGAGTTGGGGGACCAAGTCAAGTTCCTCCAGTTGGCCGTCGGCGCCGTGCTGCCGCCGTTCGACGCCTACCTGCTGCTGCGCGGCCTCAAGACGCTGCACCTGCGCATGGAGCGCCACTCCGCCAGCGCCGCCGAGATTGCGGCCCGTCTGGAGGAGCACAAGGCGGTCGGCAAGGTGTTCTACCCTGGCCTGGAGTCGCACGACGGCCACAAGGTGCACGCCCGCCAGGCGCGCTCCGGCGGTGGGATGTTGAGCTTCACGCTGAAGGATTTGGATGCCGCCAAGCGCTGCGTGACGGGGACGCGCATCTTCCAGTTGGCCGAGTCGCTGGGTGCCGTGGAGTCACTGATTCAACTTCCCGCGCTGATGACGCACGCCAGCGTCCCCGCTGAGATGCGCCGCAAGACGGGGCTGGAGGATGGCCTGATTCGCGCCTCCATCGGCGTTGAGGACGTCGAGGACCTGTGGAGCGATTTGGAACAGGCCATCGTTGGCAAGTCGGCCAAGGTGGCGCTCGCGGCGAAGAAACGCTAATCCCCGACGAACCGCGGAAGTCGCGGAACCCACGGAAACGATGCCTCCGCGCGTTCCGCGGCCTCCGCGGTTCGTGGTCGCGCTAGGCGTCCCGCAGACCAGTGACCAAACGCCCGATGATCAAACGCTGAATCTGGTTCGTGCCTTCGTAAATCCCTAGGATCTTTGCGTCGCGCCAGTAGCGCTCGACGGGGTAGGCATCGGTGTAGCCGTTGGCGCCGTGAATCTGGATGGCGTCCTCGCACACCTTGAGCGCCATCTCGGCGACGAAGAGCTTGGCACGGCTGACGGCGAGCGTCCACTGGTCGCGGGTGAGTTCGCCGCGGTCGAACGCCTCGCGGGAGCGGGCGGCCTCCCACACCAGCAGGCGGCCGGCCTGGATGTTCATGTCCATGTCGGCGAGCATCGCCTGGACGAGCTGGTAGTTGCCGATGGGACGGCCGAACGCCTGGCGCTCGGTGGCGTACTGGACGCTCGCCTCGTAGGCGGCCTGCGCGATGCCGACGCCGCCCGCCGCGACCGAGAGGCGGCCGTGGTTGAGGACGTGCATGGCGTTCTTCCAGCCGTCGCCCTCCTTGCCGATGAGGTGGTCGGCGGGGATGCGGCAGTCGGTGAACTGCAGCGTCGCGGTGGGGCTGCTCCGCAGGCCGAGCTTGTTGGTGGTCTCGACGGCGACGCACTCGAAGCCGGGGGTGCCCTTCTCGACGAGGAAGCAGCTGATGCCCTTGTGCTTGAGGTCCTGGTTCGTCTTGGCGTAGACGATGACGTAGTCCGCGAGGCCGCCGTTGGAAATCCACGCCTTGGTGCCGTTGAGAAGGTAGCCGTTGCCGTCCTTGTGCGCCGTTGCCTGCATCCCGGCGGCGTCGGAGCCGGAGCCGGGCTCGGTGAGCGCCCAGGAGCCCAGTTTCGTCCCGGCGGCCATGGCGGGCAGCCAGCGCTTCTTCTGCTCGGGGCTGGCGAAGGACTTCAGGGTCGAGCCGCACAGGCTGCCGTGGACGCTGATACTGGTGCGTAGGCTGCTGCACCCCTTGGCGAGCTCCTCGGTCAGGATGGCGTAGCTGACCGCGTCGAGCCCGCCGCCGCCGTATTCCTGCGGGAACGGCGCGCCGAGGAGCCCCTGCGCGGCCATCTTGTCGTAGATGCTGTGTGGGTGGTCGCCGTCGCGCTCCCACTGCCGGACGATGGCGGGGGTGATGTGCTCGTTCACGAACGCGCGCGTCATGTCGCGGATGAGGCGCTGCTCGTCGGACAGCGTGAACTCGATGGCCACGCGCCGCGCACGGCATCGCCCGCTTAATGGCTGCGCCGCGCGGCGTTGGGGGGCGGGTGTCAGGCGTGGATGGCGGCCTTGCGGGGACGGCGGGCCATCCCGTTGCCGGGGGCCTCCGGCGTGTGCGAGCGGATGCCCTCCGCCATGGCCTCGGCCACCATCGCGACGGCGACCGAGATGACGGCCGGGACGATGATGTACTTCACGCCCAGCTTCACCGCGCCTGCGGTCACCTTGAACAGGAACCCGAGCATGCAGGTTGGTTGGGCAGCCCCCCTATTTGAACGAGCGCTCGTCGAGGCGGCTGGGGCAGACACCGGTGCCCACTCCTGCCTCGCCGCCCTTGGGGGTGCTGGCGCCGGCCACCCCTGGGACGCCTGCGGGGCCCGCGGGTGTCCCTGCCCCGCCCACGCCGCCGGAGCCGGGGTGGCTGTCGGCCTCGGCCAGGCCCGCCGCGCCGCCCACGCCGCAGAGGCCCGCGCCGCCATTGCCTCCGGTGGCCGTGCTGTCGCCGGAGCTTCCGCCCGCCCCGCCCGCGCCGCCGGGGCAGTTCTCGCCAATCCAGCGGGTGCCGCCCCGGCCCCCCGCCCCACCGTTGCCCGCGTGGGACGTGGCCGAGGCGTGGCCGCCCGCTCCGCCGTTGCGCTCCCCGGCTCCGCCGCTGCCGGCCACCGCCCCGGCCGCGCCCGAGTTGCCGCCGTTGCCGCCCGGGCCGCCGGCGCGGCAGTTGATGAAGCCGCTGGAGCCGTTGCCGCCCGCCGCGCCGTCGTTGCCGTGCACCGCCACGCAGGCGTCGCCGCCACGCCCGCCGTCCCCCAGCGCGTTGGGGGCGCCGTCCACGCCGGCGGGCTGGCCGCAGCCGGCGCCGGTCCCGCCTGGCGAGCCCGGGGCGCCGCTCTGGGCGAAGGCGGGGAGGCCGGTGACGGTCCCTCCCGCGCCGTTGAGCAGGCCTTGGCAATCCATGCTCTGCACGGTCACCAGCGACCGGCCGGGGGCCGAGCCGACGCCGCACGCCGCCATCTCGGCGGCCACCTGGTCCAGCGCGACCCCTGCGGCGCCGCGCAGGGCGTCCAGCAGGTCCGACCGCTGGCCGCACGGGGCTGAGACGGGGTCGCTGCTGGAGCACTCCGCCAGCCATTGCCCGATGATTCCGGTGGCCTGGTCGGGCAGGCCGAGCAGCTTCGCCGTCAGCGCCGCACAGTCGATGGGGATGAGCGCCGCGCCGGGGGAGGTGCAGGTGCGGAGCCAGCCCAGGACCACGTCGAGCACGTCGCTGCTCGTCAGCGGCGCCTCGAGGAGGCGGGCGCAGCCGGCGGAGGTGCGGTTCTGCGCCCGGCAGGTGTCCAGGGTCTCCTGCAGCAGGGCCAGCACCGGGCCGGGGCTGCCGCCCGTGCAGGAGTCCGCCATCCCGGCGAGGCTAGGGACGGAACGGGCGAACGCTTGGCAGAAGGCGGTCGGGTTCACCCCCACGGTGCGGGTGATGGCAGGCGCGGCCAGCGTGGGAAGTGGACGCTGCACTGGCTGGCCGTTCAGCAGGAGCGTGCCCGAAGCCCCGCCGCTGCCGCCCCGCACCTGCGCCGGACCCGCGGAGCCGCCCACGAACGCCGGGGCGCCGTCGCCGCCTGCGCCGGGGAGGAGCTGGCCGCGCAGCGCGTCGCCAGGCCCCTCGACGCGGAGGCTTCCCCCGGCACCGCCGTCCCCGCCCCGGGCGCCCCTCCAGCCGACGGCAGGCCCGCCTGCGCCGCCGGAGCCGGCAAGGACGAGCGCCTGCGCGTCGACGGAGACACGGGCCGCGTGCAGCGTGACGCCGCCGCCCCGCGCCCCGGGTGCGCCCGCGGCCTGCGCCCCGACGGCGAGGCTGGCGCGCAGGGCGTCCCAGCCGAGGACCCGTGAGCCGTTGAGCAGGCGGATGGACTGGGCGGACAGCACCAGGTCGCCGGGCGCCACGCGGACCAGGGTCCCCGCGACCTCGATGCTGGAGGCGGTCAGGTTCCCCGTCACGGCCAGGACGGTGCCGGCGGGGACCACGAGCGGGCCGGGCTGCGGCGCCACCTGGGCGCCCGACGGGAGGCCGGTGAGCAGGAGGAGGCAGGCGAGCGGGAGGGCGAGGCGGCGGGTGCGGCGGGCCATGGATGCCGGAGGCAAGGGCCCCTCTCATGCTGCGTGGGTCGCGCCTTGGCCCAATCCTTTCGCTGCCTGTGGAACCACGAAGGTCACGAACGGTCACGAACGGTCCAATCCGTGCGATTCGTGAACTTCGTGGTTTGCCCCGGTATGGGCAGGAAAAGGCCCATCACCGCCGAGGATGGCAACCTTTTCATGCAGGCCCAGGCTCAAACGATGTGCAGGTCTGTACAATGAGTGCGCCTCCGGCCTCCCTGGGATGCCCCGTGAACTACGGTGGAGCGAACGGCGCGGGCGCCGACGGGGCGGGCTCCGACTACGAGCGCTACATGCAGACCGACACCCTCCTCATGCTGCAGAAGCCGGAGGGCCAGCGCGTCCACCACGACGAGCTGATGTTCCAGGTCGTCCACCAGAGCTTCGAGCTGTGGTGCAAGCTGGTCCTCTTCGAGCTCAAGACCGTCGGCAGCCTCGTCGACCAGGACCGCCTCGTCGAGGCCTACCCGCTCCTGCGGCGCTGCACCGAGGCCATCCGCGTCAACACCGAGGCGATGCACGTCCTGGAGAGCATGACGCCGTGGGACTTCCACGTCATCCGCGCCGCCCTCGGCCAAGGCTCCGGCGCCGAGTCCCCCGGCTTCCGCCAGATCCAGCAGAAGGCCCCCGCGCTGTGGCCCCGGGTGGAGGCGCTGCTGGCCCGCCGCAAGGTCGACCTCCTCACCGCCTACACCGACCCCGCCCGCCACGCCGACCTGGTGCGGCTGCTGGAGGACATGACGGACTTTGACATGTTCTTCCACATCTGGCGCCTCAACCACCTCGCCATGGTCAAGCGCGTCATCGGCCGCGACGTCAAGAGCCTCAAGGGCTACGCCGTCCACCAGTTGGAGAGCGACGTGCAGGGGATGCTGTGGCCGGCGCTGTGGAAGGTCCGCAACGCCATCACCGAGAAGGCCGGGACGAGCCCGGCTTAGGGCGCCAGAAGCCTTCTCATACAGGGGTCCATGGAGCGTTGCCCTTGGAGTTCGACGTCTTCTTCAGCATCTCCCAGACCCCCGTGGACGGCGCCTGCCCCGACGAGGCCGGGATGTTCCGCAACTTCCTGGAGCAGGTGGAGGCCGCCGACCGCCTCGGCTACGGCGTCGCGTGGGTCGCGGAGAGCCACCTGAGCAGCGAGGTGCAGAAGCGCAGCAAGCACCCCGTCATCCCACACTGGCAGGGCGAGGTCGGGCTGAACTGCGACATCCTCCAGCTCGCCCACGCCGTCTTCCGCCGCACCCGCCGCATCGAGGTCGGCTCCGCGGTGATGAACATCCTGTGCAACGGCGGCCCGGTGGCGCACGCCGAGCGCATCGCCTTCTTCCTCGCCCTGCACGGCCTCGACCCCGCCGAGCGCCGCCGCCTCCACGGCGGGTTCTCCGCGGGCCGCTTCAACTTCATGAACCGCGGCTAGGGCGTCGAGCCCCGCACTGCCACCGAGAAGGCCATGCCGTTCGGGCTGTGGAAGGGCAAGGTTTTCGACGAGGCCGCGGAGATTTTTGCCCGGCTCCTTTCGGGGGAGACGCTGAACAGCGGACAGGTCGCGCTCCGCAGCGTGGCGCGCCCGGACTTCCGCAGCGACGCAGACTGGGAGAAGGTCGTGGCCGCTGCACGCACGGAGAACGCCCTCGACGGCGACCGTGCCGTGCTGCCCAAGCGCTTCGTCTTCGAGAACCTGAAGCTCGTGCCGCAGGAGTTCCGCCGCGACCTGCTCCAGCTCGTCGTCGGCAGCCACGACCCCGCCGTGCAGGAGATGGTCAACCGCTTCCTGCCCGCGCACGTCGCGAACCTCTCCATCACCGCGCCCGCCGTCATCGACGCGACACATGACCGGATGCGGCGCAGCTTCCACCCCGCCGGCGGAGCGTGGGAGCGCCGCTTCATGCCGCGCACCGTCATGGTGTTCCTCAACGAGGAGCCCGGCCTCACCCCCGCGCAGCGCAGCCAGGCCGCGAACGAGGAGGCGCGCAAGGCGCTCGCCGCCTACTGGAGCGCGCTGGAGGGGACGCTCGACCCGAAGAAGGTGGAGGGCGCCGCCGACAACGCCGTCATCGGCAACGCGGAGGAGGTCGCCGCGCAGGTGCGCCGCTACCACCCTGACGACCGGCTGATGCTATGGTTCGACTTCTTCAACCACGACTCCCCCCGCGTCATCCGCAACATGGAGGCGTTCATGGAGAAGGTCGCGCCGCTGCTGCGCCGGGAGGTCGCTGCGTGAGCAGGAAGCCAGTTGATGGGCGCCGCACTACGGCAAACACAGATTCCACAGATTTCACAGACAGAGGTCCGCGTTCTGTGCAATCTGTGAAATCTGTGTTGGCCCCCACTGGCCGCGACGGTGCCACCCGAAGCCACATCCAATCCGGCCCCAGCGCCGCCATGTACCCGACGAGCCCGCTCGGCGAGAAGGAGCGGAACATCCCGACCGGCCGCGACGTGGAGTGGGAGCCCCTCGTGGACTACCGCCGGTTCGGCGTGTCGGAGACGACCATCCACGGCGCCGTCGCGTGGGCCGTCGGCGGGAAGAACGGCAAGCCCGCGCGCATCATGCACAGCTTCGGCGGCAACGTGCTGTGCTACGGCCGCAGCATGATGAAGCCGCTCACGCTCAAGGTGTTCGCCGAGGAGCTGGCGGACCTGTCGTGGCCGCAGAAGGCCATCGCGGTCAGCAGCCACAACGGCGACGTCGAGCACGTGGCCGCCGCGCAGAGCCTCCTCGCGGAGACGGAGTGGGGCCTCATGCAGGCGCCGCTCGACGTGCCGCTCGTGCAGTTCGGCCGCCAGGTGCGCCGCCCCCGCCGCTGGTACCACACCTGCTCCGGCGAGCACGCCGCGATTTTGCAGGGCTGCAAGCGCAAGGGCTGGCCGCGCATCGGCTACCTCCTGCCGCAGCACCCCTGGTTCCACGCCTACCTCGACCAGTTGCGCCGCTTCCTCGGGCCCGAGTGGTCGCCTATCCGCGTGGCGCGCGACGGCTGCGGCCTGCCCACCACCTCGAACACGGTCGCGGAGCTGGCGCAACTCTACGCCGGCCTCGCGCAGCGCAAGGACGAGGACTGGATCTGGGAGGCGATGGTGCGCAACCCCGACCTGGTGGGCGGCTTCAACCGCCTCGACTCCACCATCCTGAAGGCGTGCGGCGGCAAGGTCATCGCCAAGGAAGGCGCCGACGGCCTGCTGGGGCTCGCCATCGACCACCCCGGCTACCCGGACGGCCTCGGCGTCGTCGTGAAGATCGCGCACGGCTGGAACCCGCGGGCGACCTGGTACGTTGCGCGTGGCATCCTGGGGGTCCTGGGCTTCCGCCTCCGCAACCCCTACAGCCTGCACCGCCAGAAGGCATTCCTCGTCCCCGGCATCGTCCCCCCGAAGCACCTGAAGGCGCTCGAGGAGATTCCCACCTGGGACGACTGGGACCCCAACACCGACCGCTGGTACTACGACTGGGAGAAGTGGAGCGACGAGTGGCCGGGGCCGGGGTGGACCCCATGACGCCCTTTTTGAACCACGAATTTCACGAATTGCACGAAGTGGGCCTCACCCTGTTTCGTGAAATTCGTGGTTCAGTTGGGGGGCGTGCATGAGCGACGGCTTTGGCTGGCTGGAGAAAGACCGCCAGCTTGCGCAGCGGGACATCGGCCGTGCCTACGGCTCCCTCAAGCGCGAGGCCCAAGCCATGCAAGAAGCGGAAGGCAGCGTCCGCACCCTGCGCAACCTCATCGGCGGCAAGCCGTTCCCCGCCGAGGATGGCCGCACCCTCGACGACCACAACCCCGCGACCGGGCAGCGCATCGCCAGGATTCCCCGCAGCGCCGCGCCCGACGTGGCCGCCGCCGTCGCCGCCGCCAAGGCCGCGCTGCCCGCGTGGTCCGCGACGCCGCTGGAGGAGCGCTGCCGCATCCTCGACCGCATCGCCGACCTGCTGGAGGCGGAGCAGGAAGACCTCGCCAAGCTGGAGTCGCTCGACACCGGCAAGCCGGTCGCGCTCGCCCGCCGAATGGATGCAGCGCGCGCCGTGCAGAACTTCCGCTTCTTCGCCGACTTCGCGCGCACGTGGCGCGACGCGGAGAGCCCGATGCCGGGCCACCGCAACCGCACCCACCGCCGCCCCCTCGGCGTCGTCGGTCTCGTCACGCCGTGGAACCTGCCGCTCTACCTCCTCACCTGGAAGCTCGCGCCCGCGCTGGCGATGGGCAACACCGTCGTCGCCAAGCCGAGCGAGCTGACGCCGCTCACCGCCGACGCCTTGGGCCGCCTCTGCCTCAAGGCCGGTCTCCCCGCTGGCGTCTTCAACCTCGTGCACGGCCTCGGCGTCGAGGCGGGGCAAGCCCTCGTCGAGCACCCCGACGTCAAGGCCATCAGCTTCACTGGCGGCACCGCGACGGGCCGCAAGGTCGCCGCCACCGCCGCGCCCATGTTCAAGAAGCTCAGCCTGGAGCTGGGCGGCAAGAACCCGAGCGTCGTCTTCGCGGACGCGGGCCTCGACGCCGCCGTCGCGGGCGTGGCGGATGCGGCGTTCCGCAATCAAGGCCAGATTTGCCTCTGCGGCAGCCGCATCCTCGTCGAGGCCAGCATTGCGAAGGAGTTCACGAAGCGTCTCGTCGCGCACGCCAAGGGCCTGCGCGTCGGCGACCCCGCCGACGAGGCCACGAAGTTGGGCGCGCTCATCACGCCGGAGCACCGCGCCAAGGTGGAGGGCTACATCGACGCGGCGCGCCAAGAGGGCGGCAAGATTCTGTGCGGCGGCGCGCGCCCCAAACTCGACGGCCCCCTTGCCGGCGGCGCGTTCCTGGAGCCGACCATCATCATCGGCCTGCCCCAGTCGTCGCGCTGCGTGCAGGAGGAAATCTTCGGCCCGGTCGCGACCGTCCAGGAGTTCAAGTCGGAGGCG
This sequence comes from Thermoplasmatota archaeon, assembly GCA_046352715.1. Taxonomy (GTDB): domain Archaea; phylum Thermoplasmatota; class E2; order JACPAO01; family JAHFTW01; genus JAHFTW01. The sequence continues at coordinate 9,211 of JBHELM010000006.1, forward strand.
GAGGCCGTCGAGCTTGCAAACGGCGTCCCCTACGGCCTCGCCGCCAGCGTGTGGACGCAGGACCGCGCGAAGGGCGACCGCGTCGCGGAGGCGCTGGAGTGCGGCATGGTGTGGGTCAACTGCTGGCTCGTGCGCGACCTGCGCGTCCCCTTCGGCGGCATGAAGCAGAGCGGCGTCGGGCGCGAAGGCGGTGCTTGGTCGCTGGAGTTCTTCTCAGAGGCACGGAACATCTGCGTCAAGGAGGGAAACTAATGGCAACGACGAACCCGACCAAACCGCGGATGCCGCGGATTTCGCGAAATAAGTCTTCATCCGCGGCCTCCGCGAAATCCGCGGTTCGGCAGGGCGGCGGGCGCATCGTCGCCGGCTGCCTCGCCCCGCACCCGCCGCACCTCGTCTACGCCGACAACCCGCCGCAGAACGAGCCCCGCAGCGAGGGCGGCTGGGAGCCGGTGCGCTGGGGCTACGAGCGCCTCCGCAGCAGCCTCGCCCGCGCCGGGCGGGAGTACGACGTCATCATCGTCCACTCGCCCCACTGGCGCACGCAGGTCGGCCACCACTTCCTCGGCGTGCCGGAGTTCACCAACCTGTCGGTGGACCCCATCTTCCCCAACCTGTTCCGCTTCAAGTGCGACCTCGCCGTCGACGTGGAGCTGGCGGAGGCCATCGAGGAGCGTGCCCGCGGCAAGGGGCTCGTCACGAAGATGATGCGGAACCCCGAGTACCG
>JBHELM010000007.1:0-8393 GCA_046352715.1 Thermoplasmatota archaeon
GTCGTGCGCCTGCGCTCGCAGGGCGGCCGCATCGTCGAGGTCCGCATCGACCACGACCTGGCGCTGATGCAGCGGCTGATTGACGCCGCGCCGCGGGTCTAACCGCATCGACTTCGGCAGCCCTGTTCCTTTTCACCAAACTCGGTGAACCGCGGATTTCGCGGATGGCGCGGATTCATCTCTTCGTGCTTCGCGTGGACCCCAGGAAAAAATCCGCGCCATCCGCGAAATCCGCGGTTTCGTCGGTCCCAATCTTTACAAGAAGTCGCTCAGCTTCGCCTTCTTCACCTTGTCATTCGTGAACAGCGACTCCACGGCTTGCTCCAGCAGCAAAATCCTCTGGTGCGTGTAGGGGTCAATCTTGTACTTGATGGCGACCTGCTTGGAAATCTCCAGGTACTTGCGCACGGAGCCCTCATGCACAGTCAACGTCAGGTTCTCGTTGCCGCAGGTGAGGCAGGAACCCTTCAGCGGCATCCGGCGGAACTTGGCGTTGCACTTCGGGCAGCGGATCTTCTGCTTGCTGAACGACTTGAGGTTTCCCATCAAGTCAGGAAGCAGGTGGGTGCCGATGACGCGCGCGCCGACGTCCGCCTCGTCCACGGCGCGGATTTTCCTCGCGAGCTCCATCTGCGCCGTCATCTTGTCCATCATCGTGGTCAAGGTCTTGTAGGCGGTCTGCGCGGGCGCCTCGTTGATGTCCTTGGTGTCGTGCGTGAAGCCGAGCCCCTCGTACTGGCTGGGCTTGCCGATGCGCGCCTCCACCAGCCCCATCTGCTTGGCGACCTCCTTCGGGTGGGCGTGCCGCGTCGTGGCGTGGTAGAACTCCAGCGGGTACTTGCGCAGCGTGTCGAGGTTGTGCGCCTCCTTGTCCACCTCGTTGGGGTCGAGGCGCGTCGACAGGACGAGGGGCAGGTCCATCAGGCCGCCGCGGCGGTCGGGGACGTAGGCGCGGCTGAAGTTGATTAGCCCGTCCATCAGGAGAAGGATGGCGTCCTCGTCGCCGTCGCAATTGGAGGTCAGGACGTGGTCGTTGACGAGGAAGTTGTGGTGCCCGTCGACCTCCAGGTCATGGAGCCAGTCGACGCCGGCCGGCACGTGCTGGACCGAGACGACCTCATCGGCGAGCAGGTCGCCAGGCCATGCCTCGATGCGGCTCTTCCGCGCCTTTGGAAGGGCCGCCTCGAGCGCCACCTGCTTCCGCTCAAGGGCGAAGCCGACCTCGCGTGCAAACTTGGCAGCATGGTTGGAGCGGATGGACAGCCGGTGACACGTGAAGGATGGAGCCTCCTGGCCCTTGCGCGCATAGAAGTCGCGCACCGCGCCGCCGCCCGGGCGCTCGGAGGTAGAGAGGCGGTAGGCGACGCCCCAGCGGGCCAGTTGCAGGCCGATGTCGCGCAGCAGGCCCGGGCTCACGGAGTCGCAGGTGACGTGGAGGCGGCCGTCCTCGACCGAGCCGTCGCCGGAGAAGTAGCCGCGCAGCAGCTCCCGGGCAAGGGGGAGGGGCAGGCAGGCCAGGCGGGCGGGGATGCGCTTGGCGCGGGCGTGGGACCCGAGCCCTAGGACTTCCATGAACAGCAGGTGGACCAACCGGCCGGACAGGGTCACGCGGGTCGGCTGTGGGGTCGGGGAGAGCCCAAGGCTGGCTTCGGCGCAGCGGAGGACGTCCGCGACCGCCGCTGGCTCGGAGGCAGCGATGTCGACCTGGTGGAACTGCCCAGGCACCGAGCGGGCATGCCCCTCCGCAAGATAGTAGCCAATCAACCGCAGGAACTCGGGCGAGAGCCGCAGCAGGCGGGGCAGCTCCACCGTGTCGCGGCGGACGGCCAGGCGCGCCGTTCGCGGCACGTCGCCAAGGCTCTTGTGGGACACCTGCAACAGCGCCGCCAGCGTCTCCCATCGGACCGAGTCACGGCGGCGCTGGTTGTCCAGGTCCTTGCTGGAGACCCCGGCAGCGGCCGCGGCGCGCGACAGGCCACCGAGGTCTCCAATGAGGGAGCGGAGCCAATCCCCAAGGCCGCGCACGACCAACCCTTCCGGCGGGTCGGCGGCCAGCTCTGCCAGAAGGTCAAGGGCGTCCGTTGCTTCCGCTTCGAGACGCAGCGACCCCGCAATGGGGATGCGCACGCCAGGCACAAGCTCCACCGCCTTGCGCTTCACAAGGCGACCGCCCTCCAGGGTCTCGACGCGGTGTCCCGGCGAGCAGGTGAAGGAGCGGCCCATCGCCGTGCGCACCTCCAGCAGGTGGCGGGGAGAGGGCACTTTCAGGATGCGAAGCGCCTGCCGGGGCTCCAGGACTCCGGTGGCAGGGTCCGCGGCGAGGACGCGCAGCCCCTCCAGCCGCTTCCCGAGCGTGCCGGCGCCGTCCAGCGGCTCCTCCGCGCCGGGGGCCGCCGCATAGAGGTCCGCCAGCGTGGTGCGGCGGGGCTGCGGCGAGTTGAGGACGTACAACTCGGTCGCCGGGTGGAGGCAGTTGCGGCGCTTGGCCGCGTGGAAGTAGGGGTGCGCGAAGTGGCACTGCGCCCGGGTGTAGCCGATGATGCGCGACAGCACGCCGCCGGAGGTGTGCGGGGCGAGGCCGATGGTGAGGTGGCCGACGAGGTCCTTGCGGGTCTGCGCGTTGTAGTAGGGCTTGAGGCCGTAGAAGCGCTCCAGCAGCTCGTCGAGGTACTTCGCGGTGCGCAGCAGGTAGTCGCCGCAGCCGTCGTTGAGGACGAGGTCCTGCACGCGCAGCTCCAGCAGTTGGTCGTCGCGCTCCAGCGGCCGTCCGTCCATGTCGTGCGTGTAGCCCAGCTCGACGGCGCGTGCCACGGAGAGGCCGACCTCTTTCGGACGGAAGTGGGTGAGCGGCACGTCGATCATGTCGAAGCGCACGGTTCCGTCCTTGAAGGTGTAGATGTCGTGGCGGGCGCGCAGCAGCGCCTTCTCCAGGGGCTCCGGCACCTTGTCGGCGTTGATGACGCCGATGACCCCCTTGATGGTCTCTGGCAGGCGGTCGAGTTTGAGGGCCTGCTTGGCGCGCTCCAGCTCGGCGCGCAGGTTGATGTCCGTGAGCGGCTTCTCGCCCTGGAAGCCCTGCTGCTTCACGGGCCGCGCGCGCAGGACGGTGTGGCCGCCGCACTCGCAGAACGAGCGCCACTGCACCCGGCCGCACGCCTGGCAGGCGCGCTCACCGACCTCCACCTGGATGGTGCCCTGCTCCGCGGCGTCCTTGACGAGGCGCTGGATGCCGCCGGCGGAGCCGAGGGGGAAGAGGCCGTGCGGCGGGGGCTTCATCTTGCGCGCGTCGGCCTTCTCGGGGCGCCCCATGCGGCCGCCGATGCGGCAGGGCGCCTTCGGCATCACCGGGAAGCCGGCGAGGCGGGACACCAGGGCGACGGTGGGGAAGCGCGTCGGGAGGTCGGGCTGGCAGGGGTCGTAGAGGATGCGCCGCCGCTCCGTGTCGATGATCCGGTCGCCGTCGGCGTCGAGGCCGAGGCAGCGCAGCAGCGGGTAGGCGAGCAGCGGCTCGACGTGCAGCCGGTCGCCTTCGACCCGGTGGATGGCGAGGAGCTTGACGAGCAGGTCCTTCGGCGAGGGCTCGTCGGCGGGGAGCCAGAGCGTCTCCTCGGCCCAGGCGCCATTCGCCTTGGCCCACTCGCCGAGCGCGCGGATTTGGAGAAGGTCCAGGTCGTGCCAGAGCAGCGTCGCGTCCGGGTGCAGCGCCACCCCCGTCGCCTCCGCGAGCCGGACCATGGTGGGGCCGTCCATCTGGCCGACGTCGGGCAAGCCCTCGCGGGCGACGGCGGGCATCGCGCCGAGGGCCTTCTCGTGCTCCAGCCGCCACCACTCGCGCACCCAGGAGGATTGCGGCAGGTTGGCGTTGTTCTCCGCGAACTCGCCGAACGGGATGAGGATCTCGCCCAGGTCGACGATCTCCGCGATGGCGGGGCGCAGCTCCTTGACCTGGGCGATGGAGGTGAAGCGGACGAGGCTGCCGTTCTTCAGCAGCGCCGCCGGGCCCTCCAACTGGTCGCAGGCGGTGGCGAGGGTGCCCTTGCCCGGCCTCTCCACCTTCAGTTGGGTGCCGATGGCGAGGAAGTCGTCGAGGATGGCCATCGTGGCCGGGTGGAACGCGTTGGCGGCGAGCCCCGAGGTGCGGGCGCGGCCGTAGCGCAGGCGGAACGCGCCGGGGCGGCTGGGGTGGCCGAAGACGGGGCGCCCCGCGATGAGGTCCTTGACGTAGGTGTTCTTGGGCGCGATGAGGGGGCGGCCGTCGGCGTCGTGCTGCGCCTCGTCCCCCTTGCCCTTCTTGAGGAACTGGTTGAGGAAGTCCCACCCCTCCAGCTTGAGCTTCTCGACGTGCTTCAGGACCTTCGGCGCCTTGAGGATCATGCCCTCGGCCATCACGAGGCAGGCGCCGCCGCGCAGCTGGTTGGTCTCGACGCGGGGAAGGTCGCGGTTGCCGGTGACCTCCTCGCGCTCGGTGCCTTCGCCGTTGATGCAGACCGGGCAGTTGCGGGCGATGAGCTCGATCTCGGCGCCCGTGGGGTTGTACTGCAGGTGCGCCTCCATCTTGTAGGCGGCGATCTCCTCCTTGTAGCGCTCCACCTCGCCGTCGGTGGCCTTGTAGACGCCGATGCCGAGCTTGCGCCGCACCAGGTCCGCGATGAGGACCGCCATCGCCTGGGCGGTGCCGCCGGCGGCGCGGATGGGGCCGGCGAAGTAGAGGTCGACGTAGTCGGTGCCGTCGAGGTTGGCGCCCACCTTGACCTCGGCGATGCCCTCCAGCGGCGCGACCAGGACGCCCTCGGTGAGGATGCTGAGGCCGGTGCGCACCGCCTGGTCGAGCGCCTTCTCGCGCTGCCCGGACTTGGCCAGGTCGTCGGCGACCTCGGTGGCGACCTGGAGGCTCACGACCTCGCGGCTGCCGAACCCAAGCTCCGCCGAGAGCTGCCGGATGCGCTTGGCGACGCCGGGCGGGCCGACCTGCGCCTCGACGCGGGCCGCCAGGTCCTCCGCGGGGGGGATCTCGACCTCGAGGTTGGGGTCCTTGCCCTTGCGGCGGGCCTGCTTGGCGATGGCGTAGCAGCGCATCGTCTCGGCGTGCAGCGACTCGAAGTAGGCCCGCATCTCCGGCGACATGGCCGGCCCCTCGGGCTGGGCGGGCACAGCGGTCGGGGCGCCGGCCTGCACGGGCGCGGAGGCGGGCGGGACGGGCGGGGCCGGAGGCGCGGGGGGCGCCTCGGCGGGGACCTGCACGCTGTCCGCTCCCATCCACGCCGACCACGGGGCGCGGCCCGTTAAGCCTTCGGGGGAGCCCGATGCTGGCTTGCCCGCTGGGGGCGCGTGTGCCTGGAGGCTTCCGTTGGACCGCGGAGCCGCGGAATCCACGGACACCATGGCTTCCGTGTGTTCCGCGCCTGCCGGTTCGAGGGGCGACGGCCGATGGTGCGAAGCCTGCGAGACAGGCACCATCAATCTTAAGGAGGCGGCGCGGCCCTGGTCGGAGCATGGCGGCCCCGTCACGCCTTCTCGCCGGCATCGTCCTCTTCGCCCTCCTCGCGGGGTGCGCCCAGAAGAGCGGCGATTCCACCGGCCCCGGCGGCCAGGCCGTGGAGGGCCAGAGGGCGGGGGACCCCGTCCGCGTCTGGGCCGCCCACCCGCAGGTCACGCTGGCCGCGGGGCAGGAGCCGGTCCTGGCGCGCTTCGCCTACGCGGGCCCCCTCAACATCACCAAGGTCATCAGCGGGACGTTCGCGCCGCAGCAGGTCTGCCCCCTCGGCATCTGCGCCGTGGAGGAGCAGTTGGCCAGCATCGACCTCAGCGACAGCCTCCCGCTCGGGATGCCCCTGCACGTCACCGCCCTGCTGGGCGTCCCCTCCCTCATCAACCCGCCCTACCTCATGGTCGCGGCGCCCCCGGAGGACCGGCTGGACGAGGCCGAGAACCAGGTCTCCGCCGAGGGCACCCGCGCGGCCTTCTCCCTCCAGCGCAACGTGGACGGCCCCGTCAGCCTCACCGTCGTGCGCACCGAGGCCGGCCAGGACGCCTCCTTCGCGTACACCCTGACGCTCCACGTCGACGTGCTCGCCACCCTCTTCGACGGGCGCACCCCCGTCGCGGTCCAGGTGCCGCCGGGCGCCACCGCCCTCGCCGTCGAGGAGGCCACCCCGGGCGGCGACGTGCGGCTCTGGGACGGCAAGGACGCCTACCTCGGCAACCGCAGCCTGTCCAAGGGCTTCGTCCTCCTGCCCGTGCAGCCGGGCGAGCACGTCCTGCAGTTCAGCGGCGCCACCGCCGCCCTCCACGTCTACGTCCTGGCGGCCAACGGCACGGCGCCGCCGCTGCTGCGCGCCCTCGGCTTCTCCCGCACCCTCGGCGAGCTCCACGACGCCACCGGCGGCACCCCCGTCGCGTGGACCTTCCAGCCCGACGCGGTCCCCCTCGGGGTGGGCATCCGGATGGCCAGCAACCCGGCCACCCTCCTGATGGCGGACGCGGGGGCGGACTTCCAGCTGCGCGGCCCCAGCGGGCTCCTGCTCGGCCGCATCCAGGTGAACTCCTGCCTCTGCAGCCTCCAGCTCGCCGCCGGCGCGTGGGGAACGGAGGCGACCGCCGGGACCTACTCGGCCAGCTACACCAGCACCGGCACGGTGCAGGCGCAGATTTCCCACTTCGTCGACCACTACGTGCGCTAACCGCGACAATGGCGACGATTTCAAAGAAATCCCCATAGTCGAATCTATACACTGGCCTCGATGCAACGCCTGGCTGTGCGACCCCTGACGCGCTGGCCAGCGTGACCGACATGAACCTGCAATCCCTCCCCCGCCTGCTGGCCGGCCTCCTGGCCGCCACCCTGATTGTCCTCTCCGGGACCGCCCAGGGCGCCGCCCCCGGCCTCCCGACCAGCCACGTCACCGCGGACAGCAGCGTCGCCGCCGCGGCCACCCCGCAGCCGCTCGTGCAGCGCGCCAGCGACGAGTACCTCTCGCACGTCCAGTTCACCAACGAGGCGGAGGCCGCCGCCATCGCGCCGGTCCCAACCGACTTCAACCTCATCCGCCCCGGCCAGCTCCTGCTGACCACCATCCCGGGCCAGGGGACCTTCATCTGCTCGGCCTCGTTCGTCTTCAAGGACAACAAGACCCCGGTGAACTACTACCTCGCGACGGCCGGCCACTGCGTCCTGCCCCCGACGGCCGTCTCCACCCACGGCACCGGCGCCAACTACAACCCCTCCGGCGTCGTCGTGAGCGCCTGCTACGCCAACTGCTACCTGGGCGGCGAGCTCTCCGGCCTCCTGGCCTCGTTCGCCACCGTGGGCCCGGTCGTCTACGCCCGCCAGAGCCAGGCCACCGCGGCCGTCGGCTGCGTGGCCGGCCAGATCGGCAACGACTTCGCCCTGGTGAAGATCAGCCCCACCTGGTACACCGCCCCGTGGAACATCGTCACCCCCCGCATGGCGGTCTGGAGCGGCCCCTACGTCTTCGGCCTCGGCGTCGAGGGCACCGGCAAGCTCCTCGTCCACCACGGCAACGGCATCGAGCTCGGCACCGCGGAGCCCACCAAGGCCCGCGCCGGCGTCTCCCTGGACGACGGCATCCTGTGCAGCTTCCAGGCGCTCATCTCGGTGGCGGGCGGCGACTCCGGCTCGGCCATCAGCCTGGCCATGGCCGGCGCCACCCCTGAGCCGGTCCTGAGCGGCGGCGAGGCGCTGGGCACCATCACGCACGCCCTCGCCGGCGCCGCGCCCCCGGCCTACGGCACCACCGTCTACCGCGCCATCGGGATGGCCAAGACGGACGCCAACCTGACCATCAGCCTGTGCATGGCCTCCACGACCATCCCCGGCTGCTAGACAGGCAGACCTCGGCCACGGAGGGGAGATGGGCTTTGAACCGCCCCTCCGTGGCCCACCCTGGTGCCTGAGCTTCCAGAGGTGGAGACCATCCGCCGCGGCCTCGACCGCGAGCTGAAGGGCCGCCGCATCGACGGCGTCGACTGGCGACGGGCCAAGCTGCGCGGCGCCGCCTCGCCGCACCCGCTGGAGGAGCTGGAAGGCCAGCGCGTCAAGGCGGTGCGCCGCCACGGCAAGTTCCTCCTCCTCGACCTCTCCGCCGGGACGCTGCTGGCGCACCTCGGCATGACCGGCAAGCTGCTGTTCGCCGAGCCCGGCGAGCGGGAGCGCCCCCACACCCACCTCATCCTCGACCTGGACGACGGGCGGCAACTCCGCTTCTCCGACCCGCGCCGCTTCGGCCTCCTGCGCCTCTTCGGCAGGCGCCAAGCCATCCCCGACCTCGCGCACTTCGGCCCCGACGCCCTCGACCCCGCCTTCACCCCCGCCGCCCTCGCCGCGGAGCTGGCCACCTCCCGCAGCCCGCTCAAGGCGTTCCTGCTCGACCAGA
>JBHELM010000008.1:0-7739 GCA_046352715.1 Thermoplasmatota archaeon
GCCGCCAGGACCGCGAAGGCTTGGCCCAGGTGCGGCGCGAACGCCCCTGCGACGACGGCGCCGGCCGCGCTGCCGAGATAGGCGACCACGAGCTGGATGCCGTGCCCGCGGCCGCCGCTGCGGCCGGCGAGGCGGCTCACCTGGCTCGGCAGCACCGCCGAGAGGGTGGCGTGCGCGGCGAAGAAGGCGGTGCCGGCGGCGAACACCACGCCAACCGTGGGCGAGAGGCGGAACAGCGGCCCGGCGAGCGCCACCACGGCGAGGGCCGCGACGATGGGCAGCCAAGTGGCGCGTGAGCGGTCGACGGCGCGGCTCGCCCCGCCCATCACGGCGAGCGCCAGCAGCAGGCAGCCGGCGAGCGCCAGGTCGCCAAGGCGGGAGAGGACCCCGCTCTGGAAGTCGTACATCACGGCGTTCATGGCGAAGTTGATGGTGAAGCCGGCCGCCGCCAGCGCCAGGACCGGCAGGCCCAGGCTGCGGCGGGGCTGCGCCAGGCCCGGCAGCGCGGCGGGCAGGGGGCGGAGGAGGGCGGCGCTGGCGAGCAGGCCCAGGCCGGCGGTGAGCCAGAACAGCGAGCGGAAGCCCAGCAGCGCCGCGACGGGCGGGCCGACGACGAAGCCGAGGAAGACCCCGAGCCCGGCCGGGACGCCCACCAAGGCCATCGCGGTGGTGCGGCGCTCCACGGGGACGGTCTCGCCGACGGCCGCCAGCGCCGCGCTCGACACGCCGCCGAGCCCTTGCAGCAGGCGGGCGGCGATGAGGACGCGGACGTCGGTGGCGAAGGCGGACAGGACGGCGCCCGCCACGAAGACGGCGGTGCCCAGCAGCAGGACGGGGCGGCGGCCGATGCGGTCGGAGAGGATTCCGGTGCCGAGCTGGGCCAGCGCCATCGTGACGCCGTACGCCCCCAGCGCGACGCCCGCCAGGAGGTCCGCCGTGGCCTGCGGGGTCCCGGCCGGGGCGAGCGCGCGGGCGAACTCGGTGAAGCCCAGGGTGGTGAGGCTGAAGGCGAACACGCGGGTGAAGACGATGGCGGCGGCGGTCGCGATGAGGCCGCGCTCGGCGGGCGTGAAGCGGGGCCGGGCCACGGCGCCCGCTCATCCACCCTCTAGAAAAGCGCTGTGGGGCAGCGGGTCGTCCCACGGGTTGCGCCCGCCACGGCTTATGACGCCTCTGGCACAGGCCACAAACGATGCAGCGCGTCGCCGTCTCCCTTGCCTTGGCCAGCCTCCTTGCCTTCCTCCCCGCCGTCGACGCTAACCACGTCCAGACCGACTCCGGCAACCCCATCGTGTTCCGTAGCCAGGGCGGCAACGAGTGGTGGGTGCAGGTCCAGATTTCAGGGGAAGGCGCAGGGACGGTCGCCACGATGGAGGCCGCCGACTACGCCGGCCCTTGGGTGCAGATGACGAAGCACTACGACTGGGGCTTCGGCGTGTGGGCCGCCTCCTTCCACATCGAGCCGACCCACCCCGTCAAGTTCCGCGCCACCTGGCCCGGCGGGGCGCAGCAGGAGTCGTGCTGGTTCAGCCACCCGCAGGGCGTGGAGGGCTGCACGGTCCCGCCCCCGCCGCCCCCGCCGGCCTTCACGACGACCCTCGTCGGCGACGCCGGACGCTCGCACGGCGGCACCGACCTCTCCATCGGACGCGTCCGCGGCATGAACGAGGTGTTCGTGCCGGCCCCCACCGGCCTCTACGCCTTCACCTGGACCTCCAGCGGCTGGACGCGCAGCCTCGTCGCCTCCGGCAACTTCGACCACGTCGCCGTCGGCGACCTGGAGGGGGACGGGCACGCCGACGTGGTGGCCTCCACCTACGACTTCACCAATGACCACGCAACGGTCTTCCGCTTCTCCTGGGACGGCACGCAGTGGCTCGGCCTGCCCCTGTTCGCGCTCACCGGCTCGGAGGTGACCGGCCTGAGCTTCGCGAACCTGGACGAGAGCGGCCAGCCCGAACTCTACGTCATCACCGGGCACCCGCGCACCAGCCACAACGGCCTGGGCTACGACGTCTACCAGGTGACGTGGACGGGCTCCACGTCCGTCAGCAGCCGCATCGCCACCAACCCCAACCCGCACGAGTTCCCCGGCGGCCTCGGCTCGCTGTGGGCGGGCGACGCCGACAACGACGGCGACCAGGAACTGGTGGTGGGCTCGGGCGAATCCGGCGACCCGCGCGTCTTCCTGCTCGACGTGGCCGCCGGCGGCGGCTGGACGCTCGACCTCGCGGGCATCGCGGGGGACGACCAGCTCAGCGCCGTGGTCGTCGGCGACCCGGACCACGACGGCAGGAACGAGGTCTACGCCACGGCCCTCCCATCCGCCTTCCAGGACGAGCTGTGGCAGTTCCGCAAGACCGCGGCCGGCTGGACGGGGCAGCGCATCGTCCTGTTCGCCTCGGGCACCCTCATCAACGACCTGTTCTACGCCGACGGCGACAGCGACGGCAAGGCCGAGCTCTACGCCACCGCCGGCAACGGGCACGTCTTCCAGATTGTGTGGACGGGCACCCAGTGGTCGCCGCGCGACATCGCCGACGTGCAGGGCATGGGCGGCACCGACGACTGGCTGGACGACATCGTGGTGGGCGACGGCGACAACGACGGCAGGAACGAGGTCTACGCCGACGGCTTCGACTTCAGCACCTGCTGCCCGGCGCACCACGTCTTCCGCATCGGCACCGTGCAGCCGCCGCCCCCGCCGCCGCCCGGCTTCGACGCGACTTTCACGTCAGTGCGGGGCAACGAGTGGTGGGTCCAAGCCAACGTCGCCACCTCCGGCGGAACGCTGTCGAAGGTCGACGTCAGCCTGAACGGCGGCGCCTGGATGCCCCTCGCGAAGCAGTCGTGGGGCGGCTGGGCAGCGTCGTACCACATCACCCAAGGCACCATCGTGCAACTGCGCGCCACCAGCAGCACGGGCGCGACGGACCTGAGCTCGTGCCGGCAGTGGATTCCGCCGCCGAACACCGACGCGACCATCGTCCAGTGCGGCAGCGCCCCGCCGCCCCCGCCGCCAGGCTTCGACGCGACCTTCAGCGGCGTCAAGGGCAACGAGTGGTGGGTGCAGGCCAACGTGGCGGCCAACCAACCCCTGGCCGGGGTCGACGCCCGCGTCAACTGCGGCACCTGGGTCCCGCTCACCCTGCAAAGCTGGGGCGGCTGGGCGAAGAGCTTCCACGTCCCCAACGGGGCGAAGGTCGACTTCCGCGCCCGCAGCACCGGCGGCGCGACCGACCTGTCGGGCGGCTACATCTGGCCGAACGCGACGCCGACGAGCGCGTGCTGAGCCGACTGGCTTCCTTTCCCCCTTCCTCCAGCAGGACAACAAGGGGCGGGCGATACCGGATTCGGCGCGGGAGAGCCAGTCGAAGGGCTCTCCCGCAGCGCATGCGGTTCAGAAGCATCGAGCGGAGCGAGATGCGAAGGACCGCATGCCGAATCCGGTAGAGCGAGCTTCGGAGCGCAGCGACGAAGCGGGCGATACCGGATTCGAACCGGTGAATAGCGGATTAAGAGTCCGCTGCCATTTACCTGTCTCGGCTAATCGCCCATGCCTTGCGGCGAAGCGGCCGACTAAGGGATGCTAGATAAGAGCAACGGTGAAGCGCCAGCGGAGGGGGGCCTCAGGAGCGCGACGCCAGCGCGGCCACGGCGTCGGCCTCGGCGGCGAGCCCGCGCGTCAGGTTGCGCACGCCGTCGGCCGTGACCGCCACGTCGTCCTCGATGCGGATGCCGGTGCCGGCGGTGCCGGGCGGGCACTCCGCGAAGTCCGGGTTGAAGTAGAGGCCGGGCTCGACGGTGAGCACCATGCCCTCGCGCAGGCGGCGCGGCTTGCCGTCGGGCTCGGCGCGGGCGCCGGCGTCGTGGACGTCGAGGCCGAGCCAGTGGCTGGTGCCGTGCATGAAGAAGGCGCGGTACGCCTTGTCCTTGAGCGCCGCCTCCTTGTCCATGGCGAGAAGGCTGAGGTCGACGAGGCTGTCGGAGATGGCCTGCGCCGCGGCGTCGTGCACGTCCGTGAACAGCGCGCCCGGCTTGACCTTCCGCAGCGCCGCCCGCTGCGCCTTGTGGACGAGGTCGTAGAGCTCGCGCTGCTTGGACGAGAACTCGCCGCCGACGGGGTAGGTGCGGGTGATGTCGGAGGTGTACCAGCCCCACTCGCAGCCCATGTCGGCGAGGAAGAGCTGCCCCTTGCGCAGCGTGCCGCGGTTGGTGACGTAGTGCAGCACCGCGGCGTTGGGGCCGCAGCCGCAGATGGAGGGGTAGCCGACGCCGGTGGAGCCGTGGTGGCGGGCGTGGTGCGCGAAGGCCGCCTCGACCTGGTGCTCGGGGGTGCCGGCGACGATGCGCTGCGCCGCCGCCTCGTGCGCCGCGACGCCAAGGTCGCACGCCTTGCGGAGCATCTTCAGCTCGTCGCTCGACTTGACGAGCCGCATCTCGTGCAGGAGTTGGCTGCCATGCGGGCGGCCCTTCGGCTTGGCGGGCTTCTTCGCGGGGCCGCCGGGGCGGGCGTCCTGCGGGTCGGGCACGAGGCGGCGGCCGGCGGCGCGCACGACGCGGCGGCGCACGGCCGGGTCGTGGCCGGCGATGGCGTGCACCTTCGCCTTGCCGAGGACGCCGGGAAGCGCAGCGGACAGCTCCTCGAAGCTGTGCGCGCGGTCGATGCCGAGGGCCCCGGGGGCGCGCTCGACGCCGAGGCGGCGGCCGGTCCAGATCTCGGCCTCCTTCTTGCGCGGCTGCACGAAGAGGTCCGTCGCGCCGGAGCCGCCGTGCAGCACCAGGGCCGCGCGGGGCTCATCGAAGCCGGTCAGGTACCAGAAGTCGCTGTGCGGACGGAACAGGTAGTCGACATCGTTGCTGTACTGGTGCGGCGGGTGGGTGGCGACCACGAGGGCGTTGCCGTCGCCAAGCTGCCGGGCGAGCGCCCTGCGGCGGGCCGCGTAGACCGGGAGCGGGAGTTGGGGCGGCGGGCCGACGGCGAGGGCGTCGAAGTCCACGGCAAGGCGAGCGGGGGAGAGGCTGTGAGCCTGCCGCTTGTTTCCCCTGAACACATAGTTCCCAGATGGTTTGGGGCTTTTCTGGTCGGGTGCGAATCCTACAGATGCCTTCCTGGCGCGGCACTCGGGAAAGGCATCTGTGAAAATTGCTGTTTGGACCAGGAAGACCAAACGTCTCTGCGGAATCGTGTTTTCGCACTTCCCAAGGCGCAACGGCCATGTGCCCGCACGCCTGGGCGAACCCGTGGACCACACCCCCACGGTGCCGGCCAGCGACGACCGCCCGCTCAAGCTCCTGGAGCGCACGCCGGTCCCCGCTGGCCACAGGCAGGTCCTGTTCGGCCTCGTCCACACCGCCCAGGAGTGCGCGGCGGCGGCGGGCGCGGAGCTGCAGTCCGAGTTTGGCAAGGAGCACGTCGCCCTCATCGTGGGCTGCAACCAGTTCGTGCGCCTGTTCCGTGGCGGCGCGGCCCCCGGCGCCGTGGAGGTGCTGCTCGACCCGCCGCAGAGGGCCGAGCTGGCGCAGGCCGGCTTCACCCTCGGCGAGCCCGAGGGCGCCGTGTTCAGGCTGTTTGGTTGGGTCCGCGTCCAGCCCACGCAGGGCCCGGAGCCTGCGCTCCAGCAAGCGGTGCGCGCGGCGTTCGCCAAGGCGCAGCAGGCCAAGAAACGCTGAGGTCCCCACTGGCCGCGAAGGGCATGAAGAGGGAAATCTCCAAGGTTTCGCGCAGTTCGCGGTTCAGCGCGACATGGCCTCGGTGATTCTGACCGACGCGCTCCACCCTGTGCCCGTCCCCACCGGCGCGTCGAGGTCGAAGCGCCACGCGCCCGGCTTCGGGCGGTCCACCAAGGTCACGCTCCCGTCGGCCACCGTGTGCGCCGTGCCGTCGGGCTCCGTGAGGGTGATGCGTAGCGCGGGTGCGCCGCCGGCGTCGACCGTGAAGCGCAGCACGGTCGCGTTGCCGGGCACCAGGAACGCCCCTCCGCCGTGCGCCGGCGCCGCGGGGGTGCCGTCCAGCGTGCCGGTGAAGTTCTGGTAGCGCGCCATCTCCATGGCGTGGGGCTCCTGGACCGGATCGGCGGGGAACATGGCGACGACCTGGCTCACGGAGCCAAGCAGGGCCGCCACGGCGATCCCGGTGAACACCAGCGCCGTCCCCACCCGGTGCGGCGCTGTGGAGACCTCCGCAAGGCGGCCCTGCGCGGCGGCGCGGCGCAGGCGGGGCACGGTGCGCTCGAACAGCACCACGGCCGCGCCCATCGCGGTGAACAGGAAGAGGTGCTTGACCGCGATGGCCTGCACCCACGGCGAGGTGGGGAAGCTGGAGAGGCGCGGGTGGTCCGACTCGTAGGTGCGCAGGAAGCCGCCCATCAGGTTGGCCGCGATGGAGAGGTAGGTGGTGAACGCGGCGCCGCGCAGCAGCCCTGGGTGGTCCTGCCCCTGCCGCAGCGCGCGGTGCCACGCGACGTAGGCGAGGACACCGCCCAGGAAGCCGAGCGCCCCCAGGGTGTGCAGGCTGGTGGCGGTCGCGACCCCCAGGTCCGAGTCCGTGAAGGCCTGGAGGGCGCTCGCCACGACGTTCGACCCAGGCCGTGTGGCAAGAAGGTTGTGGTTCCTGGCGGGGGACGCTTGGGCGGGTGGGCAACGGCGCCGGGCTTGCGCAGCCCGTTTTGTCTCTTGTCCTGCGACAAAAAAACAGGAAGGAGAGGGAGAGAAGGGCTGGCCCTGCCTCAGAGGCGGCGGCGCAGCAGGAACAGGCTGCCCGCGACGGCGCCACCGATTCCGGCCACCAGCGCGATGGCCGAGGGGAAGACCGGGACCTCCGTCGAGGGACCTGTCGTCGTCCCGGTGGTGGTGCCGGTCGTGGTCTCCTCGCACTCGACCCAGAAGACCTTCATCTTGTCATGCATGGTGTCGCTGGCGAAGACCTTGTAGTGGCCCTCCGGGAGGTGGAAGGGGCCGTTCAGGAAGTGGTTCTCCGGCATGCCGTCGTCCTTGGTCCAGTTGTCCGTCAGGATGACGGTCATCTCGGCGTCGGTGGGCGCCCAGACCTTGATGACGAGGGTGCCGCTGTCGGCGGCCATGTTGAAGCCCTCGACGAAGAACTCGCAGCCGACGTGCGGCTCGTTGGAGGGGTCGCCGACGTCGTTGGGTTCCTGCACCTTGACCGTCCCTGCGTTCCCCTGCGCGGCGGCGCCCGGGATGGCGGCGAGGACAAGGGCGGCGAAGAGGGCGAGGGCCGGTAGGGCAGTCGTCGGGCGCAGTGGAGAGCGGGCCATGGTGACCGCACTCCGCTTGGAGGGGCGAGGCTAGGGCGTTGCGGGACAGCCCGGGGGGCCGCAGCATCGCCCGCCCCGACCTGTGCGGGGACCGTCAGGCGCGCGCGCGCAACTCGCGGTAGACGATGGGGCGGGCCTTCTTCAGCCCCAGGTCCGACCGCTCCACCAGCCAGCGGATGTAGTGCGCGGGCTCCTTCAAGGGTCCGGCCTCCTTGTCCTTGGCCAGCCGCTCGCGCAGCGCCAGCGTCGCCGGGTGCGGGGCGCGGCCGCGCGTCCCGTTGCCCGCCCGGCGGCGCCTGCCCCGCGCCCCGCCCAGGGCGCGCAGCTCGCGGTACCCGGTCTGCTGGAGGCCGGCACGCGGTGCCTTGGGGTCGCGGGCGGAGACCCACTCCACGTAGTCGCGGGCCGCGCGCAGCTTGCCGGCCGCCTTGTCCGCGGCGAGCCGCTCGCGCAGCTCCAGGG
>JBHELM010000009.1:0-18130 GCA_046352715.1 Thermoplasmatota archaeon
GTGCAAGGCGTCGGCGGCGTGCCGGGTGGCCATGTCGAGGGCGGTGTTGGCCGGCAGGGCGGTGGCGTCCCAGCGGTGGTTCTTCTGCACGAGGGCGGCGACCTTCATCGTCTCGAAGAGGTCGAGGCCGTTGTTGCTGGCGGCGCCGTCGGTGCCGAGCCCCACGCGCACGCCGGCCTCGTGCAGCTCCACGACGGGCGCGACGCCGCCGGTGGCGAGCTTGAGGTTGCTGACCGGGCAGTGCGCGACGGAGGAGCCGGCCCGCGCGATGTCGCCCACCTCGCCCTTGGTGATCCAGCCGCAGTGGGCCAGCACGGTGCGGTCGCCGAGGGCCCCGGCCTGCGCGATGCGGGCGACCGGCCGGACACCCGTCTTTGCCTGCACGTCGTGGACCTCGGTGCGCGTCTCGCTGCAATGCGTGTGCAGTGGCACGCCGTGTTCCTTGGCGATGCGGGCCGACTCCGCGTAGGTCTCCGGGTTGCAGGTGTAGGCGCCGTGCGGAGCGGGGCAGGGCGTGACGAGCGGGTCGCCCTTCGCCGCCTTGACGAAGCGCTCCAGCGGCGCGAGCTTGCGGTTGGGCTCTCCTGCGTTGGTCTGGCCGACGTCGACGAAGCCCTCGCCGAGCCAGCCGCGCACACCAATGGAGCGGCACGCGGGCGCCACGACGCTCTCCTCCATCCAGTACATGTCGAGGAACGACGTGGTGCCCGATGCGACCATCTCCGCGAGGCCCAGCTCGACGCCGGCGCGCATCAGGGGCTCGGTGATGCGCTCCTCGGCGGGCCAGATGCGCTCCTTGAGCCACGTCTCCAGCGGCATGTCGTCGCCGATGCCGCGCAGCAGCCCCATCGCGAGGTGGGTGTGCAGGTTGATGAGGCCGGGCAGAACCACCTGGCCGGTGCCGTCAAGCTCGCGGTCGGCCTCCTGCTTGGCGTCGGGGGTTGCGACGGCGACGATGCGGCCGTCCTCGCAGTAGAGGTCGCCCTGCACGGTGCGGCGGGCGTCGTCCTGCGTGACGATGGTGGCGTTGCGGATGCGGACACTGGTCATTTGGCCCCCGGGGACAGGACCGGGCATCCCGCTTTGGTGGCCCGCCCAAGAAGGTCGCGGTCGTAAGAGACCAGTGTGCCATCGTGCTCCTGGGCCAACGCCAGGTAGGAGGCGTCGTAGAACGTCAGGCCTTCGGCGGCCAGGAACACCTGAGGGAAGCTTGGCAGCTCAAGAAGCACCCCGAGCAAGATTTCGGTCAGGGCCGGTTCCCACTTGCCGCGGTCCCCCTTGAACTCACGCAGAAGGACATTCCCCAGTTCGTAGGGAAGCAGGGTCGGGGCAAGCAGGCGGTGGCCACGGACGAGGGCTTTCCTGCGCCATTCCCGGAAGGCTGGCGACTGCGGCTGCTCCAGGAACACCTTGGCAAACGCCGAGGCATCCACGACGAAGGCTTCAGTAGCGGCCATCACGCATCTCGCGGAGGGTCTTCTCCACAGGCTGGCTGGGAACCTTTCGCATGCTGGCGAAGAACTGCTCCTGCTCGTCCAGCCTCAGGCGGAGCACTTCCCTGTGGATTGCCTCCCGTGCCAACTCGCTGATGTTCATCTTGTGGTCCCGCAGGAACGTCTCGTCCGTGTCATTGAGACGGATGCTCACTACGCCCATGCATTACAGTATGCGTAATTCACATACAAATACTTTGGCGTCTGCTGGTTCTGTTCTAAGTCGCGGGATTTGAGGCGCCCTCCTTGGCCTGTTCCACTTCGCGGGATGCCGCCTTGATGGCCTCCAGCCACCGGAAGCCGACCAGCGGCGGCAGGCCAGCGGCCTCGCCAGGGGTCTTGCCGAGCGCTTGGTGGTCGCGCACAAGGTTGTAGTGGACCCGCCAGCCCTCGGCGAGTGTCGCGGCGCCCCGGTCGTTGTCGAACGCCCGCATGACCTTCGTGCGCTCCTTCTGGCTGCCGTGCATCCGCTCAATCCGGTTGTTGGACTCGGCGGCGCGAATCGACGGGACGCGGCGGTGGGGGCTCACCCACCCGTTGCGGGCGCCCGGGCCGTGGCGGCCAAGCTCCTTGCCGACAGCCAAGGGGTAGGCCATCATGCCGTCCGTGAAGACCTCAGTGGGGCGCTGGCTGGCGACCTTCTTGGCCTTCTTGATGGGCGCCCGCGTGTTGGCCAGCGAGCGGTTCTTGCTTACATGGGTCGCCAGGAGGAACCGACTGTCGGCGTCCAGCACGTTCCAGAGGTAGCGGTGGGCGCCATTGACGTTCACCACCGTCTCGTCCATGTGCCAGCGGGTGCCGGTCGTGGCGCCCTGCCCGTCCATCCATTCCGCAGTTAGGCGTGAGTAGTGGACGACCCACCGATACACGGTCACATGGCCGACCTTGAGCCCATGGACCTGGGCAAGATGGTCGGCGACCTTGCGGACGCTCAGGCCCCGGAAGTAGAGGTCCAGCGCGAGGGCGATGGTGCGCGGCTCGCTGCGCTTGTTCTGGAAGCCCTCGCGGTCGGTGAAGCGGGCACCGCAGCCACGGCAGAGGTAGGTCTGCACGGTGCCGCTCTTGGCGCGGCGCTTGCCGTCGCGCACGACGGAGCCTCCACAGCCCTGCGGGCAGGGAGGAGTCCGCTTCGCCTCAACGCCCAACACGCCCCTTTGGAGTTCCGCGCGAAGGCGCACGGCAAGGAGATGGATGCAAGCCGCCCCCGTCTCGGTGTGGAAGATGCACCGGCAGGAGTCGCCCGTGACGGCGTAGGCCGTCTCCGGGTGGCTCTGCGAGCGGACGGTGAAGGAGCCGTCCGTGTTGGCCTGGATTTGGTCGCCCCGCGCCACGATTGCGAGGGCGGGGGTGCGGCTGTCGGCCCAAGGGGTCAGGTCCATCTCGGTCGCCTACAGGTGTGTGTATATCCACACAATTCATAGGCTTTGTGTATGTGTGTATATGTGGAGTTGGTGCATGGGGGCGCCCATGCCAAGCACGGTGCGGCGCAACGTCGTCCTCTCCACCGACCTTGACAGGAGGCTCCGTCGAGCCCTCAACGACAGGGAGGACGGCATGAAGAAGGGGGACATCAGCGAGGCCATAGCGGAAGCCCTGGAGGCATGGCTCCAACAGAGGAAAGCATAGGCTTATGTGTATATCCGCAATGGCCATCCTTGCATACGCTCCGCTAACGGCGGGGGCCGGATTTGAACCGGCAAGGGCTTGCGCCCGCATGCTCTTGAGGCATGTGGCCTAACCAACTAGCCTAACCCGCCATGATGCGATGGCGTAAGTGATTCCGCATCCGCGAGGATGCGCCCAGAGGGGCGCCCAGGGGCCGTTTCAAGCCGAGCCCAAGAGAAGTGCCCCTCTGGGGTTTCCCTCTAAGTCCTCAACACCGGCATCCCCTCCAAGGGCATCCCGTGGCGGTCTCGCAGATGGCGGTCATGACCGCCGTGATGGTGAAGAGGGTCATCAGGACCCCCGATTCGGCATGAAGACGTAGAAGCGCACGCCGTTGCGCCAGTCGATGCTGAAGGAACCCCCCTTCTTCTCCTCGATGGCTTTGCGGGCGTTTTGGGTGTGATGGACCCAGCGTCCATAGAGGGCGTTGGCGATTTTCTTGCCGTTGCGTTCGACCAACGATGGGATGGGGCCGCCAGCCTGTGCCTCGAAAATCTGGTTCATGGTGTGGGTGTAGTCCGGGCACTCCAGGATGAAACTCTCAATTTTCTGGGCGTCGGGTTCCCTGTTGCCCACGGTGGCCTTCGCCGTGGTTTTGGTCGCCGCCTTCTTGGCGACCGGCGGCGTCTCCTGGGCGCGCTTCACAGGCGCGGGGACGGCGGCCATCGCCTTCGAGTAGGCAGCCAGTTCCTCAGGGTTGCCCTCAGCTTCGAGGAACCCACCATTTGCGGTTGGGATGCGCACTTTGAGAGCCATCGGCGTTCCGCCTAATCCCAGACGCCGGATAAGGCTTCTGGGATGCCAGATGCCAGACGTCTCACAAGCGTGTCACAACCGTGTCACATACGTGACACAGAAGAGACACGGCCATGACACTCATGGCCCCCTACTCCAGCGTGTAGGTGACTTCCTTCCCGTCCTTGCCCTGCTTGAACTTGGCCTTGCGCTCGGCCTCCAGTTCCTCGCGGGCCGACTGGAGGCGGGCAAGGAGCTTCAGGTAGCCGGGGTTCGACTTGCGGCCCTGCCGCGCCGGAAGCTGCGTCCCCATCAAGTCCTGCATCAGGCCCCGGACGCTGTGGCGGGCCTTGGGCTGCTTGCGGAGGTAGGCAAGGATGGCCTCCTTGGACGGAATCTCCGTGTCCATGTCGGCGGTGGAAACGGTCGGCGTGATGCCCTTGAGGCCCTTGTCGCGCTTCAGGCGGCTCACGAGGTCCGCCACCTCGGCGGCGGTGCCGTCCAGGACTTCAACCTCAATGGACTCGAAGCGAATCTTCGCCTTCATGCTGGCCCGTCTAAGTCATCTTGACTTAATCAGCCTTCCAAGTCATCCCCGCCGCCCCTTATCCGGCCACGGGCCTGTTCCGGCGGGCCATGCGCTCCCTGGAAGGCGGCATCAACCCGCGCCTCGTGGACCAGCACATGCGCGTGGTCCTCCCCAAGAACGTGGCCGCCGCCCTGCATGTGCGGCAGGGGGACCACGTTGCCTTCCAGGTGGACGGCGACGAGGTGCGGCTGCGGAAGGTCCGGCTGGGGCTGGAGTAGCCCATGGGCCTGCGCCGCCTCCGGCACGACCTCGGCCTCTGGCGCCGCTGGCGCACCCTGGAGGCGGCGGCACGGCTCGCCGTCGAGTTGGACGAAATCCCGGAGTGGGAGTATGCAGACTTCCTCGTGGCCCTCGACCGGCCCGAGGAGGTGCGGAGCCTGGGAGTTGTCCTGTGGAACGGGCTGATGCCTGAGAAGTGGCGACGGTAGGCCGTGGGGGACTTCTGGCAACAGCCATCCCGCGATTTGAAACGCCCCTGTCCAACAGGAGGAAATCACGCGACAGCGGAACAGAACCGCGTCTGCTAGGCTGCTTCCACCGCGGCGGGCCGGTGCGTCTTCGTCGGCTTGACCTCGGCCTTCACGACGGCGCCGTCGATGTCCCAGGAGCGCGCATGGGGTCCGGCGGGCCCGAAGGTGACGCTGCGGCCTCGCACCTCGGCCTTGACCTCGTGCAGGAAGTGGCTGAGTTGCGCCTGCTCCTCCGGCCCGGCAGTGAGCACCACATCGACCTCCTCGTCGATGGGCAGGTCGAGGTCCTTGCGCACCTCCTGGATGCGGCGGATGACCTCGCGGGCGAGCGCCTCCGCCAGCAGCGACTCGTCGCGCAGGATATGCAGGGCAAGGGTGGCCTCCCCGACCTTCGTGGTCGCCCAGCCGGGGCGGTCCTGCTCCTCCAGCACGATGTGCTCCGGCGAGAGCTGGTGCTCCTGCCCCTCGACGTTGACGCCGACGGTGCGGCCCGCGGCGAAGGCGGCCGCAACCTGGTCGCCGTCCAAGCCCTCGACGGCGTCCGCGATGGGGCCGGCCATGCGCTTGAACGCCTTGCCGAGGGTGGCGCGGTTGGGCTTGGCCACGAACGACTTGAGGGCGCGGGCGTCGGGGGCGACGTCGAGCGCCTTGACGTTGATCTCGTCTTGGAGGATGGCCGCGAAGCGGGGCAGCTTGGCGTCCACCAGCACGGCGCGGCCGAGCGGGTGGCGGGTCGGGATGTTGACCTTGCTCCGCAGCGCGCGGCCAGCCTCGGCAAGGGCGCGGACCTGCGCCATCTCGGTTTCGAGGGCTTCGTCGCGCGGCCCGGCCACAGGGTAGGCCGCGAGGTGGACAAAGGCGGGGTCGCTCGCGGTGCGGAGGTTAGGCCACATCGTCTCCACCATGAACGGCGCGAAGGGGGCGACGAGGCGGGCGCAGGTGTGCAGCGCGGTCCACAGCGCGGCGTGGGCGCTCCGCTTGTCCTTCGATTCCTTGTCCGCCCAGAAGCGGTCGCGGCTGCGGCGCACCCACCAGTTGCTCAGGTCGTCGACGACGAACGCCTCGATGGCGCGGGTCGCCTTGTGCAGGTGCAGGCGGTCAGCCTCGGCGCGTGCCTCCGCGACAGTCGCGTTGAGGCGGGAGAGCAGCCAGCGGTCGAGGTCGGTCCACTCCGCCTGCGGCAGGGCGTGCGCCGGGTCCCACTTGTCCAGCTTGGCGTACTGGTGCTGGAACAGGAAGGTGTTCCACAGTGTGGAGAAGAATTTCCCGAAGGTCTCGCGCACGGCCTCCTCGTAGAAGCGCTTGTCCTGCCACGGCGCGGTCGCCGAGAGGAGGTACCAGCGCGTCGCGTCGGCGCCCTGGTTGGCGAACACGACGTCGGGGCTGGTGTAGTTCTTCTTCGACTTGCTCATCTTGGTGCCGTCCTCGGCGAGGATGAGGCCGCCGACGAGGCAATTGCGGAACGCCGGGCCCTTGAACAGCGGCGAGTCCGGCGCGGTTTGGCCGAGCGCCGTGGCCGAGGCGAGCAGGCTGTAGAACCAGCCGCGGGTCTGGTCGAGGCCCTCGGTGATGAAGTCGATGGGCCACTGGTCCGCCAAGGCTGGGTTGTCGAGGCCCGTGGTGTTCCACTGCGCGAACTGCGCGGCGCCGGAGTCGTACCAGACGTCGATGACGTAGGGCTCGCGCACGGCGGCCTTCTTCGCGTGGCACTTGGGGCAGTCGATGGGCTGGTCGACGTAGGGGCGGTGCAGCTCGGGGGCGTCGATGCCGGCGGCCTTCAGCTCCGCCTTGGAGCCGAGACAGACCTGCGCCTTGCACGCGCCGCAGGTCCACACCGGCAGCGGCGTGCCCCAGAAGCGGCTGCGGCTGAACGCCCAGTCCTTGACGTTGCGGAGCCAGTCGCCCATGCGGCCCTCCTTGATGGTGTCGGGCACCCAGTTGACCTGGTCGTTGTTGGCCAGCAGCTTCTCGCGCAGCGTGGACATGCGGATGTACCACGAGTCCATCGCGTAGTAGAGCAGCGGGTGGCCGGTGCGCCAGCAGTGGGGGTAGCTGTGCTCGTAGCGCTCCTCGCGGTAGAGCAGGTCGCCCTTGCGCAGGTGGGCGAGGATGGCGGCCTCCGTCTCGGGCGCCTTGACGTATCTGCCCGCCACGCCGCCGGGGACGTGTGGCAGGAAGTTGCCGTCGAGGCCGACGGTGTGCCGGGCGGGAAGCCCCTCCTTCATTCCGAGCTGGAAGTCATCCTCACCGTACATCACGGCGGTGTGGACGACGCCGGTGCCGTCCTCGGTCGTGACGAAGCCGGCGGGCACCACGGTCCACGCCGTCTTGCTGCCAGCGGGGTCGACAGCGCCGGGGAACAGCGGCTCGTAGAAGCGGCCCACCAGGTCGCGGCCCTTTAGTTCTGCGAGGACGGTGGACTCGTTGCGGAGCGCCTTCTTCAGCAGCGCCTTGGCCACGATGAGCACCTCGCCCTCCTTCGCGACGGCCTTGTCGCTCGCCTTGCCGACGCGGACCTTGACGTAGTCGATGTCGGGGCCGACGGCGAGCGCCACGTTGCCCGGCAGCGTCCACGGCGTCGTCGTCCAGCTCAGGATGCGCGCGTTCTCCGGGTCGCCGACGAGGTGGAACTTCACGAACACGGCGGTGTCCACGACGTCCTTGTAGCCCTGCGCGACCTCGTGGCTGGAATAGCTGGTCCCCGTCTGCGGGCAGTAGGGCACCACCTTGTAGGACTTGAACAGCAGGCCCGCGTCGAACAGGCGCTTGAGGCTCCACCACACCGACTCGATGTAGCCGTCCTCCATTGTGACGTACGGGTGGTCGTAGTCGAGCCAGAACCCGACCCGCTCCGACATGTCCTCCCAGTTTTTCTTGTAGCGGAACACGGAGTCGCGGCACTTCGCGTTGAACTTCGCCAGCCCGTAGGCCAGCACCTCGTCGACGTGCTCGATGCCCAGCTCCTTCTGCACCTCGATCTCCACGGGCAGGCCGTGGCAGTCCCAGCCCGCCTTGCGCGGCACCCACTTCCCCAGCATCGCCTGGTAGCGGTTGACGGCGTCCTTCAGCGTCCGCGTCAGGACGTGGCCCGGGTGCGGCAGGCCGTTGGCGGTGGGCGGGCCCTCCAGGAACACGAAGCGGCGCCCAGGGTCATGCCCGGAGGATTCGTAGGCGGCGCGTCCCTGCTCCACCTGACGCCGGAACGTCCCGTCGGCTGCCCACTGGGCCAGGATGCGGCGCTCCATCTCGTCCGGCGCGTACTTCTTGGGGACCGGGGCCGGACGCGAGGCCGTCATCGGGCGTCCCCAAACCTGGCTCCTTCAAAAAGGGGGAGCCAAGCCAACAGGAGGGGAGGGGAGGAGAGGGGGGAGGAGGGCGCGGGCCGCTCAGGCCACGGTCAGCGTCGCTTCCATGCCGCTGTGGAAGGCGCAGTGGTAGTGGTAGGTCCCCGCGGTGGCGAACTTGTGGGTGTAGGACTGGCCGGGGCCGAGGGGGTGCCCGAGGTCGTCCGACGTGAACGCGCTGCCCTTGTCCACCACGTTGTGCTGCGCGCCGCCGTCGTGCACCCAGGTCACGTTGGCGCCGACCGGCACCTTGGCGTCCTTGGGGCCGAACTGGTTGGTGGTCAGCATGTGGATGACGTAGCTGCCCTGCGCGTCCTTCTGCGGGGTGACGGGGCCGGCGGGGGAGCCGGAGCAGCCGGCCGCGAGCGCGGCGACGAGGGCGAGGGCCAGGAGTGCCTTCATGGGCGCCGCGACTGGAGGACGCCATAAACGGCTTGCCATGCAGGCCACAGACCTTTCAACCGCGAAGGGCGCGAACCCGCAGAGAAGCGTCTTCCCAAGGGTTCGCGCGTTTCGCGGTCCGTCAGGGCAGGTTCGATGACCGCCACCTTCAAGCCCGCCCCGCCGGCTCCCGCAGCGACGGCATGGTGCTCTACCACCCCCTCATCACCTACTTCCTGGTCGGCGGCGTCGCGCTCATCAGCCTCGCCCTCGCGACGCTGGCGTGGCGGGCCATGCAGCGCACCGGCAACCGCAAGCTCGGCTTCGTCATGGCGGCGTTCCTCGTCTTCGCGGTCAAGAGCGTCGTCACCGCCTACGCGCTGCTGGTCGACCCGTCGCAGGCCAGCACCGTTGCGCCCGGCTTCCAACTCACGCACGGCCACCTCGAGTTCCTCAACAGCGCCCTCGACCTGGCCATCGTCTTCCTGCTCGTCGTGCCCTTCCTGCGCCGGGCGTGACATGGCGGACCTGCTGGACCTCGCCACCCGCCGCCGCCTCTACGCGCTCGTGCAGTCCTACCCCGGCCTGCACATCCGCGAGGCCGCGCGGCAGCTCGGCACCAGCGTCGCCCTCGTCGAGTACCACGCCGCCATCCTGCGCGAGAACGGCCTGGTGCGCGAGGAGCGCGACGAGCGCTACGTCCGCCTCTACGCCACCACCCCCGGCGCGGACGCCAAGGCCCCCACGGAGGCGGAGCGCGCCGCCCTGCGGACCCTGCGCGAGCGCATCCCCCTCCGCGTCACCCTCCACCTCCTCGACCACGACGGGCCGCAGCAGCACAAGGCCATCTGCGACGCGCTCGGCCTGGGCAAGTCGAAGCTGTCGTTCCACCTGCGGAAGCTGGAGGCCGCCGGCATCGTGCAGAAGACGGAGGATGGCCGCTTCACCGTGCGCGACCGCGCCCGCCTGCTGGCCCTGCTGCTCTCCTACCAGCCGACGCCGGACCTGCGCGAGGAGTTCGCCGACGTCTGGCTCTCCCTCTACGGCGACAAGGTGTAGGGGAAGGCAGAGAGGGGCCGCTCCGGCAACTGCCGCGCAGACGGTCTGGACCCGCCGGCCAGGGCATCAGCGTTAAATGGCACCCCTGAGTCGCCGCAACGCCAGGCGGGACTCCCCGCTGCAGACCTGCGGAGGTCGCATAGCCCGGTAGCGCGCGGCCCTGCTAAGGCCGTGGGATTTCCCACGTGCGTTCAAATCGCACCCTCCGCGCTCAGGACGCGAGTCCGCCCTCCTCCCCGCTCGGGACCGCCCGGTCCCAAGCGCCCAAACGCAGGAGTTGCCAAGCTTGGCCAACGGCGCTAGCTTGAGGGGCTAGTCCTTCGTGGTTCATCGGTTCAAATCCGATCTCCTGCACTTCTCCCTCAGCCTTCGGCTTCGGTCGAAGTGCAGTCGATGCGGCGAGAGGCGGTCGCTCGGCCGCTCCCGCTTCTTGCCTATCTCCTGCCAGGGGGCCCCGCCCCCTGGACCCCCGAGCGTCCAAACACTCGTCCGTTCTTTGTTTCCACTTTGGTGAGCGGTCTTTTTCACCGCCATCCTTCAGCCCCTCACATGCGCACCCTCCTGTTCGCCTCCTGCGCGGCGCTTCTCCTGCTGGCCGGCTGCACGGACACGGCCACGACCACCACGACCTCCGGCACGACGGGCCCTGGCGGGATGCCGGGCGCCGCCAAGCCCGATGTCGTGCGCGACGACGGCACCATCACCGCCAGCGGCGGCGTGGGCGTGACCCTGACCATCCCGGCCATCGGCGCGGCGCCGGACGTGCAGGGCAACGTGACGCTCCTGTACGCCGAGCTGCGCTGGGCGGGCCCGGCGGACCTCGACCTCTGCGTGACCACGCCCAGCGGCGGCAACACGGCGGGGGCCTCGAACTGCGACGACGTCGGCAACGGCGGCCTCCCCGGGATGCCGGACACCCCCTTCCACGCCACCTACGTCGACCCGGAGGCGGGGAGCTGGACCATCGGCCCCTACGCCAACGGCGCGGCGGCGCAGACCGATTACGAGCTGGCCGTGACGCTGTTCCACGGCGAGCGCGAGGTCCCGGCCAGCTACACCGCGTTCACGTAGGGCCAGACGTTTTGGGCAAGCAGCCCCGACCACCCCGGCTCCGCGTTTGCTTCATCACCGGTGGTGGTTGGTGGTTGGTGATTGGGAAGGCCCCAATCCTAGACCTGTGAGAACGGTTGCCGGACTAGAAACCAACGCCGTGGTTCCAATCTGCCAAACCCGCCCTGACAGGTCAGGGGGGCTTCCCGGGAGGTCCCCGCCGGGGGCGGCCCTCTCCTGGGACCTCAGGGGTCCGGCAGGCTTAGGTCGCGCAGCCAAGTCGCCGGCGGTGGTGGACAGCCCCCTCCCGGCCCGCACCCCCGCCACCGAGAGTGACCTGGAGCCGCCGGAGCAGGAGGTCCGGCTCGCCCGCGAGATCACCCTCGTCGACGCCACGATGATGGGCGTGGGCGCCCTCATGGGCGGCGGCGTGTTCGTGCTGCTGGGCCTGGCCACCGGCGTGGCGGGCAACGCCATCCTGCTGTCGCTGTTCCTCAACGGCTTCATCACCATCCCGACGCTGCTGGTGTACGCCGAGCTGGGCAGCGCCTCCGACGACGCGGGCGGCGGCTATCTGTGGGTCAAGCAGGGCCTCGGCCAGCCGTTCGGCTTCCTCGGCGGCTGGTTCTCCTGGTTCAGCCACGCCATCGCCTGCTCACTCTACTCCATCGCCTCCGCCGCGTTCATCACCTACCTGGCCGGCCTGGCCGGCTGGCTCCCGGCCGAACTGGGCCCGAGCTGGCACGGCCTGCCCATCAGCCTCGTCCAAGCGCTGGCGGTCCTGCTTGCCGGCCTCTTCGTCGTCCTCAACTACGTGGGCGTGAAGATCGGCATCAAGGCGGAGAACGTCATCAACACCCTCGTGCTGGTGGCCGTCCTCGTGTTCCTGGCGGCCGGCTTCTGGGCGGTGTCGCAGGACGTCGCGCACGTCAAGAGCAACTTCCAGCCGTTCTGGCGCGAGGGCGGCACCGTCGCCAACCTCTCCAACGTGTTCCTGGCGATGGGCATCACCTTCATCGCGTTCGAGGGGTACGAAATCATCTCGCAGACCTCGGAAGAGATGCAGGACCCCAAGCGCAACATCCCGCGCGCCATCTGGGCCGCCTTCCTCATCGTGTGGGCCATCATGCTGGCCATCACCTTCATCGCCCTCGGCGTGACGCACGCGCCGGACGGCGGCCCGAGCTGGGTCTACCTCGGCCTGCTGCAGGAGAGGGCGCTCATCACGGTGGCCAACGAGGTGATGCCGTACGGCACCCTGCTCATCGCGGGCTCGGCGCTGCTGCTCCAGCTCACCGCGCTCAACGCCACCATCTACTCCTCCAGCCGGGTCTCGTTCGCCATGGGCCGCGACGGCAACCTGCCCAAGTTCTTCGGCGCCGTCCACCCCGAGCGCCGCACCCCCCACAAGGCGGTGCTGGGCTCCGGCGTCCTCATCCTCGTCATGGCGCTGCTGCCCATCGCCACCGTGGCCGCCTCCGCCGACGTCATGTTCCTGCTGCTGTTCCTGCTGGTGAACCTGAGCTACATCAAGCTGCGCAAGACCATCCCGCAGGAGCGCTTCGGGTTCAAGGCGCCGCTGTTCCCCTACATCCCCATCATCGGCATCTTCACCCAGTTCTTCCTCGCCGTCTACCTCTACAAGTACGAGCCGCACGCCTGGTACGTCACCGGCGGCTGGCTCGCCGTCGGGCTGGTGGTCTACTACGCCTACATCCGCCGCCTCGAGGCCCGCGAGCCGGCCCCGCCGCCCCCCCTGCCCACCGTGCGCCTGCCGCTGGCCCGCCCCCGCCGCAGCACCCGCATCCTCGTCCTCATCGCCACCCCCGCCGCCTCGACCGCGCGCAGCCTCGCCCGCGTCGCCGGCGCCATCGCGCAGAGCCTCGACGGCGAGGTGCTGCTGCTGCAGGCCGTCATCGTGCCCGAGCTGACCCCGCTGGCGGAGGGCCAGGCGTTCTACAAGGAGCGCGCCGTCCTGGTGCAGGCCCGCAACGCCATCCCGGAGGGCGTCCACGCCCAGCCGCTGGTGCGCATCGGCCACAACCTCGACGCCCTGGTGCGCGAGGTGGTGCGCGAGGAGGCGGTCACGCTGCTGCTGATGTCGGGCCAGGCGCGCGTCACTATCGGCCAGCCCACCTCCCCGCTCCTGGTCTACCCGCCCTGCGACGTCGCCGTGCTGCGCCTGCGCACCCCCGAGGTCAAGCTCGGGAAAATCCTCGTCACCAGCCACGCCGGCCAGCACACTGCCCTCGGCGTCAAGCTCGCCACCGCGCTCGCCAAGACCACCGGCGGCGAGACCACCCTCTACAAGGTGGAGGAGGAGGCGGTCGACCCGGCGTGGGGGCAGGACCTGGTGGCCGCCCACGCGGTCCCTGGCAGCCGCGCCCGGGTCGAGCACGAGCCCGGCCCCGTCGTGAAGTCCATCCTTGACAAGGCGCGCGGCTACGACCTCGTCGTGGTGGGCGCCCGCGTCGCCCTCCGCATCGGCCGCAAGACGCTGCTCGGCCCGCGCACCCAGGAGATCACCGACCGCGCCCCCGGCAACATCCTCATCGTGCGCAACTCCGCGCCGGGCGGAGGCAAGGGCACCTGGCTCGGCCGGCGGCTGATGACGGTGCGGCGCTACTTCCAGCCGGAGTGAGCCTGCGGGGGCGAGCGCGGGGCACTGCACAAGCCGCGCCCGGCGTGGAGTCCAGAGAAACGGCAGGTTCATGCAGAAACCCCTGGTCCTCGCACCCCGATGGCTGGCCAGGCGCAGGGTCCGCAAGCCAGGCGCTCCTCCCTCGCGCCCAGCCTGCGCACCCTGGCCTGGACCGTGCTGGTGCTGGGGCTGCTCCTGCGCACCGCGCCCAACGTCGTCGACCCCGGCAAGGCGGCCGTCGCCTGCGACGCCAACGCCTACCGCGCCCTTGCCGAGTCCCTCGCGGCCGGCAAGGGCTTCACCTTCGACAACCCGAAGCTCCCCCCGCACTGCCCGCCGGCGCAGGGGCCGTCCCACCATTGGGGGCCGCTGCTGCCCATGGTGGAGGCCGCCTTCATCCTCCCCCTTGGCCCCACCCTGCTGGCGCTCAACGCCGCGCTGGTCACCCTCTCGCTGCTGACGGTGGCCGCGGCGTACTGGACGACGCGGGACCTGTTCGGGCCCGACGCCGGCCTGCTGGTGGGCGCCGCCGTCGCCGTCGAGTGGACCAGCCTGGTCTTCGGCTCCCGGCTGGGCTACTCGGAGAACCTGGTGCTCCTGACGTTCGTGCTCACGCTGTGGGCCATCCTGCGCTCGCTGCGCGACGAGCGCTTCATCCTCCTCGCCGGCGCCTTCGCCGGGCTCGGCTACCTGTCGAAGGCCTCGATGGGTTGGTTCTTCCTCATCGCCGGCTTCGGCGGGCTCGCCTGGCGCGTCCTGCACCACGGGCCGCGCGCCCTGCGCAACCGCTGGTACCTGGGCGCCATCGCCCTCTTCGCCACCCTCGCCGGCCTGTGGAACCTGCGCAACCTGCTGCTGTTCTGGGACGGGACGCCGGGGGGGCTGCTGGTCGACTGGCAGACCAGCGCCTACAACGCGCACGTCTTCGCCGAGGCGTTCCACCAGCCGGACCGCTTGCTGCTGGGGCTGACCCGGCGCCTCCCCGTCCTCGCCATCGGCCTGTTCCTCCCGCTCGCTTTCCTGCTCAAGCCCATCGGGCAGGAGGTGCGTGCCCGCTACCGCGAGGAGGCCGCGAGCGGGCTGGTCCTCGCCGCCGCCATCGTCTTCCTGCTGGGGTGGCTGTTCGCCAGCGCGTACTGGGTGGTGGAGAACACGCGGTTCTGGTGGGCGGACCCCATCCGCTACGTCGCGCCGGCGCTCGTCCCCCTCCTGTGGCTCGTGTGTGGGCGCCCCGGCTCCGCCCAGCGACCCCTTGACTGGGGGTTCCTGTACGCCAGCTCGCTGGCTGCGCTCGCCATCTCCCGGTTCTTCCTGTGAGAGGCACCCCAGATCCACGCGGGCTCCATGCGGCGGGACGCTGGAACGGGATGGCCAAACGGAAGTCCACCCTTGCGTTGAAATAGCACCCCGGTCTGCCGCGCCCCGGGCCCCGTGCCTCCTGGTGATTCCCTCTTGAAGAGCGACCTTCTGATGCGCATCAAGGACGCCGAGACCGCCGCCGGCTCTCGCGCCGCGCAGGCCGAGGCGGAGGCCAAGCAGGTGGTCGCCGACGCGCGCCGCCAGGCCGAGTCGTTGCTCGCCGACGCCCGCCAGCAGGCGGACTTCGCCTACTCGGCCAAGCTGGAGCAGGCGCGCAAGCAGGCGGAGGGCGAGGCGAAGAAGACGGTCGCCAAGGGCGGCCAGCAGGCCGAGGCGGCCCGCAAGTCCTTCCAGGCCGGGCTGCCGCAGGCGACCCAGCGCGCGCTGAAGGTCATCGAGGGGCGCCTGGGATGAGTTTCCTGCCGGCGCGCATGCGGCGCCTGCTCATCGGTGGCCACAAGGCCCACCTGGAGGGCGTCATCGACACGCTGCACGCGGAGGGCGTCGTCCACGTCGAGGACTACGTCGACCCGACGCACACCACCGACATCGGCACTCCCCTGGAGGCCGGCGAGCGGGCCAGCGAACTGCTTGTGCAGGTGCGCGGCCTGCAGAAGGCGCTTGGCTGCGACGGCGCCGCCCCCGCGGCCGGGCCCGTCGTCCCGGAGCAGGTGTTCCAGCAGGCCGAGGCGGCCAGCAAGGCGACGCTCGACAGCGCCGCCCACCTCACCGCGCAATTCCAGGCCCTCGAGTCCGAGGCGGCCGTGCTGCGCCCGCTCGCCCCCCTGGAGTTCGAGCTCTCCGCCCTCTCCGGCCTGCGCAGCGTCAAGGTCTACGCCGGCACCTGCCGCAGCGACCCGACCGCGACGGTCCGCGCCGCGGGCTTCCCGCACGAGCTGCAGGTCGCCTCCGGCCCCAGCGGCCTCGCCGTCCTGCTCATCGTCGGCACCGCCCACGCGGCCGCCGCGGAGCGGGCGCTGGCCGAGAACGGCTTCGCCGCCGCCACGCTCCCCGACGCCACCGGCACCCCGGCCGCGCGCCTGGCCGCCATCGCCGCCGAGCGCGCCCACGTCGCCACCCGCCTGGAGGCCATCGGCCAGGAGCGCGCCGCCCTCGCCGCGCAGTGGGGCCCCCGCCTCGCCGCCGCCGAGCGCGCCCTCGCCGCCACCGTCGAGAAGACGCAGGCGCCCCTCAAGTTCGCGGTCACCGCGACCACCTTCCACGTCGAGGGCTGGGTGCCGCAGTCGCAGCTCGCCCGCGTGCAGGCGGCGCTGGACCAGCGCTTCGGCACCAAGCTCTACCTGGAGGACCTGGGCGACGCGCCCCGCGAGCACGCCAGCGGCGACCACCACCGCCGCGGGGAGCACGGCGCCGAGCACGTTGCGCACGGCCAGCCCGCCTCGGTCCAGCCCGACGGCAGTGCCGCGCACGCGGAGCACCACGCCTCCGACCCCAAGGACGAGCCGCCCATCCACCTGGAGAACAAGGGCCTCGCCCGCCCCTACGAGTTCATGCTCGGTCTGCTCGGCAAGCCGCGCTACCAGGAGATCGACCCGACGACGCTGTTGCTCGTCTTCTTCCCGTTGTTCTTCGGCCTGATGGTGGGCGACCTCGCGGTCGGCCTCGTCATCATGCTAGTGGGGCTGTGGCTGAAGAAGAACAACATCTTCGGCATCGGCGGCCCCGCCGTCGGGCGCGCCCTCGTCATGGGCGGCGTCATGGCGATGGTGGTGGGCACCTTCGTCTTCGGCGAGGCGCTCGGCATCCACTTCGTCGCGCCCGAGCCGGGCGAGATGTCGTGGGAGTCCATCCTCGGTCTCCACCTGCCCTACGCCGACCAGGCGCACGGCCTCCTGTTCAAGACCGGCCACGCCCCCGTCGGCGAACCCGCGGGCCTGGCGGTCGCGGCGGAGGCGGCGGAGCACGCGGGCGGCCTCCTCGGGATGCTGGCGCCGCACAGCGAGCACCACCTCAGCCTCGGCGGCCTGGTCAACCTCGGCCACTACTCCAAGATCCACGACATCCAAGCACTCCTGGTCTGGTCGCTCATCATCGGCCTGGTCCACCTGGTGCTGGGCTTCAGCCTGGGCGTGCGCAACGTCTACGTCAGCCACGGCCTCAAGCTCGCGGTGCAGGAGAAGGTGGCGTGGCTCACCCTCCTGGCGGGCGCCGGCATCGCCATCGGCGGGATGCTGGCGGGCGCCCCCCTGCTGCTCTGGCTGGGCGTCCTGGTCGCCCTGGTCTCCGTGGGCCTGCTGTGGGCCGGGGCGCAGCACGTCCTGGGCGCCGGCTACGTCGCGGTGCTGGAGGTCTTCGGGCTGGCCGGCAACCTGCTGAGCTACACCCGTCTGGCCGCCATCGGCGCGAGCAAGGCCGGCATGGCGCTGGCGTTCTCCGCCCTCGGCTTCGAGCTGGCCGGCGGCGGCCTGCTGGGCTGGGGCATCTACCTCTTCGGCTTCCTCATCATCATCCCGCTCAGCATCCTCGCCGGCGGCCTGCAGTCCGTGCGTCTGCAGTTCGTGGAGTTCTTCCAGAAGTTCTTCGTGGGCGGGGGTCGGACTTATGTACCGTTCGGCCGTCGCGCGACCTGAACCCCCTCTTTCCCCTCTGTCAAACCCCCCAAAACACACCGGAGACAAACCCATGGCAATCGAAGCCGGCCTCTTGGCCATCGGAGCAGGCGTTGCAGTCGGATTCGCGGGCATCGGCACCGGCCTCGCGCAGAGCTCAATCGGCGCCGCCGCCGTCGGCGCGACCGCCGAGGACGAGAAGAACTTCGGCAAGGGCCTCGTGCTGACGGTCATCCCCGAGACCATCGTCATCTTCGGTCTCGTCATGGCCATCCTGCTCTGGCTCAAGATCGGCTGACGCGGGGACCATCCATGGGACTCGAACAGGTCATCGGCGAGGTCCGCCGCGACGGCGACGCGCGCGCCCAGGCCATCCTGGACAGCGCCCGCCAGGAGGCCAAGCGCATCCTCGACCAGGCGCGCCAGCAGGCGCAGGCGTACGAGCAGTCGCGCATGGCCGCCGCCGCCAAGGATGCCGCGGCCCTCTCCGCCCAGGTCGCCAGCCGCGCCGAGTCCGAGGCCCGCAAGGCCGTCCTGGCCGCGGAGTCCGAGCTGCGCGCCGAACTGCGCGCCGCCCTCCTCAAGGCGCTGGCCAGCCTCCCCGCCAAGCAGCGCGAGACCCACCTGAAGGCTCTCGTCGCGCAGGCGCAGAAGGTCATCCCCGCCGGCAAGGTCTGGGGCAACGCGCAGGACACCACCTCCCTGCACTCCCAGAAGGCCTACACCCACGCCGGCCAGGCGCCCGTCGCGGGCGGCATCGTCGTCGAGTCCGAG
>JBHELM010000010.1:0-6686 GCA_046352715.1 Thermoplasmatota archaeon
GGGTCCAGTTGCGGCTCCTGGATTGCCAGTTGCGGGTGGTGCTCGGCCGACTCGAAAGCCTGGGGGTCGTGGATGAACCAGGCCAGCGGGCGGCTTGAAATATGCAGGATTGATTGCATCGCGTGCCCTTGCTGTCCCCTCCAGTGCACCTGGAGCCGCCCTCGCGGCACTATGCCGCGTTCCGGCCTCTGGTGCAGCCTTTGTTCCTGGCGGCGGACCCTGTGGCCCCGTCTCGGGTGATGCCAGCGCGGCCCGCGTTGCCCGCGCAAGAATTGGCCTTGGCAGCGGGCCGGCACGCCACGCGCATCCTCATTGTGGACGACGAGCCCGGAATGCTTCAACTGGCCTGCATGTTCCTGCAGGACGAGTTCCCCGGCGCGCAGGTGCTGACGGCGGAGAACGGTGAAGCCGGCCTGCGGGTCTTGGACAAGGAGCAGGTGGACGTGGTGGTCAGCGACTACCGGATGCCGGGCATGAACGGCATCGAATTCCTGGCGCGCACGCCGCTGCCGGAGGCGCGCCGCATCCTCCTGACCGCGTTGTCAGACCCCGGGCTGCGCGAGCGTGCCTTGGAGTCGGGCATCGGGGCCTTCGTGCAGAAGTCCCGCGGGCCCGGCGAGCTGCTGGGCGCCGTCCGGCGGGCGCTCGGCCAGGCTCACGAGGGCTAGGGGAACCTCGAACTGGAAGCAGGCGCCCGCGCCGGGCGTGGACTCGCACCAGATGCGGCCGCCGTGCTGGTCGAGGATGCCCTTGCAGATGAACAGGCCCAGTCCTGTGCCGGCGTGGGTGCGCGGCGCGCTGCCGGGCACCTGGCTGAACGGCTTGAACAGGAGGTCCAGGTGCTCGGTGGCGATGCCTGGGCCGGTGTCTGTGACGGCCACGCGGGCGTGGGCGCCGTGGCGTTGGGCCTCGACGCGGACCTGGCCGCCGGCGGGGGTGAAGTTGAGGGCGTTGCGGACCAGGTTGAACAGGACTTGCGTGAGGCGGTCGGCATCGGCGTGCACTGGCAGCCGCGCCGCCTCCACCTCCAGGGCGACGCCGCGCTCGCTGGCCAAGCCGTCCAGGGAGGCCACGGCGTCGCGGACGACGGCGCCGAGGTCGTGGTCCGCCAGGCGCAGGCGCAGGCGGCCGCCCTCGATGCGGGCCGCCTCCAACGTGTCCTGGACCAGTTGGGTCAGGCGGTCGGCGTTCTGCTCCAGCATCTCCAATCCTTTCTGGACGGCGGCAGGGTCGCCAGCCTTGGTGCGCAGCCACTGCGCCTGGTAGCGGATGATGGCCACCGGCGTGTTGAGCTCGTGCGAGGCGGCGTGGAGGAGCTGGGTCTTGAGCTGGTCCTTCTCCTGCAGCATCTCGACCTTGCGGCGGTCCTGCTCGGCCTGCTTGCGCGCGGTGACGTCGCGGACGATGACGTGGTGCCCGACGATGGCGCCGCTGCGCTTGGTGGCCGCGACGGTCCACTCCACCGCCACGGGCCCCTGCGCGCCCTCCAGGGTGCCCTCGACGGCGCCGGCGGTCGGCGCGTCGAGGGAAGAGGGGCGGCCGGCGTCCTGGAAGCGGCCGCGGACGTCCTGGCCGAGCAAGGAGGGGAGCGGGGCGCCCAGCAGGTGGGCCGCGGCGGGGTTGGCGTAGGCCACGCGGCCGTCGAGGTCCAGGCCCAAGACCGCCTCGCCAGCCGACTCCAGCATCAGGTCGGCGCGGGCGCGCGAGCGCTCCGACTCGGCCCAGAACACCAACAGGGCGGCGCACTCGCCCA
The DNA here is from genome assembly GCA_046352715.1 of Thermoplasmatota archaeon. Classification (GTDB taxonomy): domain Archaea; phylum Thermoplasmatota; class E2; order JACPAO01; family JAHFTW01; genus JAHFTW01. The sequence goes on from JBHELM010000010.1 coordinate 1,754, forward strand.
GGACGGCGGCGGCGTGGATGGCGGCCCACTGCCAGGGGTGCGTGGTGGCGTCGGGGTGGTTGTAGACCCAGGCGGGGGCGAGGCTGCCGATGACGCCGTGGTCGAAGGCGACGTAGGCGATGGCGAGCAGGAAGGGAATCCAGTCCTGGTACAGGGCGACCAGGGCGACCATGATGAAGTAGTGGAAGTGCGCCTCGATGTAGCCGCCGGAGAACTGCACGACGATGGCGGAGCTGGTGACGCAGGCGAGGGCCGCGGCGCCGCTGCGGAAGCGGTGGCTGAACACGGGCGACGCGGCCAGCAGGCCAAGCGCACCCACCAAAGCGCCTTCGCCGAGGCTGTAGGCGAGCCCCCAGCCTTGCCAGAGGCCGAAGGCGGGCAGCAGGATGGCGTGCGCCGCGATGACCCACAGCACGGTGCGGTGGCGCTTCTGCCACGCCTGCGGCGGCAACAGGAGCCCCTCGGGCAGGGTGTTGCGCAGCCAATTCGGGCGCACCGTGCGGGTGCTTGTCATGCCCCGCCATTTTGGTTGGGGGTTATGTGCATGGCGACCGTGTCATGCGGCCCCGCTCAGCGCGGGGCGCGGACGCGGCGGCCGGGGAAGCGGGGGTCCGTGGGCGGCAGGTGGAGGAGGCCGTAGGCGGCGGGGGCCCTGCAGGCAGGGCAGGGGATGGCCGCGGTGAAGTCTCCCTTGGGCGCGGGGACGCTTCCAGGGAACGGCCCGCCCAGCGAGCCTGGGAAGAGGCCGGGCAGGGGCGCGGCGCAGGATTGGCAATCCCACGCCCAGTAGATTTGGCTCGCCACTGCGGATTCCTCCGGAAATCTGCATCGGGGTGCGTGGGATAAGGATTGAGATTGCGATGCCCATCGTGGACCCTTGCCCTTCCCCAAAGGGCTAACTGCCTTGGCGAAGTGGTTTCCTGGTGGCGCAGCGCGTGGATAAGGGGGCTTGGCCTGCGCCTGGGTCCGGCGGGGGCGGGAGGGCCGTGAGGTCCGTGGTGTGGGTGGAGGACAACCCATCCGACCAGGTCCTGATCCGCAGCGCCCTGGAGCCAGGCATCGAGGTTTCGTTCGTCGCCGACGGTGAGCGCGCGTTGGAGATGGTGGGCCGCGTGCGGCCTTCCCTGGTCGTCCTGGACATCAACATGCGCGGCCTGAACGGGCTGGACGTCCTGCGCCGGCTCAAGGCGACGCCGCGCCTTGCCGGCATCCCCGTCGTCCTGTTCAGCGCCAGCACACGGCCTGCCGAGGTGGAGGTGGCGCTCGCCTTGGGCGCTGCCGGCTACGTCCAGAAACCCCTGACCTACCCTGCCCTCTGCTCGGCCGTGGCCGCCGCGACGGCCCACGCCCAGGAGGCGCAGCCCGAGCACCAAGTCCTCTTTTGGGACACCGAACCGTTCCTGCTCGAGGCGGTGCACCGCTTCCTCGACCGGGCGCGGCAGGCGGGGCATGGGGTGCTCGTGCTCGCCTCGCCGGAACGCCTGGCGAGGTTGCGCGGCGCGCTCGCCGGGGCACGAGGGGTCTGGCTCGACACGGACGCGGCCCTGCGCGCCATCACGGTAGCGGGCCGCCCGGACCCGCGCCGGTTCCTCGACCTGTTCGAGGCGGCCTACCGTGATGCGTCGGCGGACGGGGACCGTCCCGTTGCCTGCTTCGGTGAGCTGGTGGCCGTCCTGCACGCCGCGGGGCACCTCGAGGTGGCGGACGCCATCGAAGGCATCGGGCAACAGGCTGCGGCCCAGCATGCAGGCGCCCTGGCCATCCTGTGCGCCTACCCCCTGGAGGTGGCTCGCGGCCCGGCAGGCGAGGCGGTCCGCGCCCAGCACACCGGGGTCCTGCCAGCGAGCGCCGGCCTTCCTGGCCTCCGCCGCCCCGAGAGCGCGGCCTGAGCGTCCCGGCCCGGACATGTATGGGGTTGCGTTCGGGGGGAAGCGCGGAACCCTTATCCCGGCGTCACCGGGTGCCCCGCCGGAGGCGCGCGTTGCGGCGAATCCTGTGGGCGGAGGACAACCACGACGACCAGTTCCTCATCCGCGTCGCCGTCAACGAGCCGCCGCTCCCGGTGTCGCTGGCCTTCGTGGACGACGGCGTCCTCTTGCTCGATGCGCTGGAGGGTGGGACGCCGGACCTGGTGGTGCTCGACCTGAAGATGCCGCGCCTGGGAGGGCTCGAGACCCTGCGCCGCATCCGCGCCCACCCGGCGTGGTCCCGGCTCCCCGTCGCCATCTTCAGCGCCGGCGACAACCCGCACGAGACGCAGGCATGCCGGGACTTCGGCGTCCTTGATGTGGTGCAGAAGCCGGTCGGGCTCGACCGCTACGCGGCGGCGGTGCGCGGCATCGTGCAGTCGCCCCTCCTGGAACGCCCCCAACTCCCAGGTTGATGTCACTTCGCGCTTTCCCATACGTATAGTCTCTTGAACCCGGCGGCGGTGAAATCCGCTGGATGAACGTCCTTGCGGCTCCCGTGCAGGGCCATGAGGTCCAACTCTACGAGACCGATGCCTACCTAGTGGAGCGCATCACGCGCTTTTGCCTGCAGGACCCGTCCGCGGGCATCCTCGTCATCGCCACCTCAGAGCACCGCGCGGCCCTCGCGCCGCGCCTCCCAAGCGGTGCGACCTTGCTGGATGCGGAGGCGACCCTGGCGGCCTTCCTGGTCGGCGGCGTTCCCGACGAGGGGCTCTTCCTGCGCCACGTCGGCGAGCGGGTCCGGCAAGCCGCGCAGCGCGGCCCCGTGCGCGCCTTCGGGGAGATGGTGGCCCTCCTGGCCCAGCGTGGCGACTTCGAGGCCGCCGCTGCGCTCGAGGGGTTGTGGAACAAGCTGCTCGCCGGGCTGGACGTCGCGCTGCTGTGCGCCTACCCCGCCAACCTGTTCCTCACCGCGGAAGGGCAAGCCGCCCTCGGCACAGTGTGCGCGTTGCACGCGGAGGCCAAGTTGGTCGAGCTAGGCTCCGACGGCGGGCCTGCGGCCCGCGTGGTCAACATCCTGCAGGAGCGTAGCAACGCCCTGAGCCGGGAGGTCGCCAGGCGGGCCCAGGCCGAGCGGGAGTTGGCGGACTTCGTCGAGAACGTGGGGGAGGGGCTGCACCGCGTGGGCGCCGATGGGACCATCCTGTGGGCAAACCGTGCCGAATTGGAGCTGTTGGGCTACGCGCCCGAGGAGTACATCGGGCGCTCCATCAGCGACATCCACGCCGACGCGGAGGTCATCGCGGACATCTTGGAGCGGCTGCGGCGCGGCGAGCGGATCAAGGACCAGCCGGCGCGGCTGCTGCACAAGGACGGCAGCATCCGCCACGTCCGCATCACCAGCAACGCCCGCTTCGAGGGCGGCCGCTTGCTCCACACGCGCTGCTTCACCCGCGACGAGACCGCCCACGTCCAATTGCAGGAGGAGCGGCGTCGCCTCATGGCGGCCACGCGCAGCAGCACGGAGATGCTGGAGTCGGCCACCGACGGGTTCCTGCACGTCGACGCCCACTGGTGCGTCACCTTCGCCAACATCGGCATCGGCCACCGCCGCTCCGTCCACAACGACTTGGTCGGCAAGGTCCTGTGGGACGTCTTCCCGGGCATGCAGGGCACCGTGTTCGAGCGCGAGTTCCGGCACGCCATGCGCACCGGAGAGGCGCGCGTCTTCGAGGGGTACTACGCGCCGGCCGATACCTGGTACGAGGACCGCCTCATCCCCGCCGGCGGTGGCCTGGCGCTCTATTACCGCGACATCACGGCCAAGCGTCAACTGGAGCAGCAGCTGAAGGCGCGCAACCGGCAGCAGGCGGCCGTGGCCCGCCTCGGCCAGCTCGCCTTGGCGGAGCGGGACGTGTGTCGTCTCCTGGCCGAGGCGGTGCGGGAGGCGGCGGAGGCGCTGGATGTGGAGTTCGTGAAGGTCTTGCGCCAGCAGCCGGACGGGGGGCTGCTGCTGGTGGCGGGCGTCGGCTGGCGGGAGGGCCTGGTGGGCCATCTCGCCATCCCCGCCGGACTGGAGTCGCAGGCGGGCTACACGCTCCAGTCGGGCGGCTCCGTCATCGTCAGCGACCTGGGCCGCGAGAGTCGGTTCCACCCGACGCCCCTGCTGGTCGGGCACGGGGTCGCCAGCGGCATGGGCGTCTCCATCGCCGGCAGCGACGCGCCGTGGGGGGTCCTGAGCGTCCACAGCCGGCAGCGCCGCACCTTCACTGAGGACGACATCCACTTCCTGCAGAGCATCGCCCACCTGCTGACAGCGGCCCTGGAGCGCAACCGGGTCGAGGAGGAGTTGCGCCGCCACCGCGACAACCTGGAGGCGACGGTCGGCCAGCGCACGAGGGCGCTGCAGGACGCCGTGCGCGAGCTGGAGGCGTTCACCTACACCGTCAGCCACGACCTGCGCACCCCGCTCCGCGTCATCGCCGGCTACAGCGGCCTGGTGGCGCGCCGCCACGCGACGTTCCTTCCCCCCGAGGACTGCCACCTGCTCGACGCCGTCGGGGAGCAGGCAGTCCGCATGGGGCACCTCATCGAGAGCCTTCTGGCCCTGTCCCGGCTTGGGCGCGTCGAGCCCGTCCGCCGGAATGTCGACTTGAGCCGGCTGGCCGTCGAGACCTTCCGGCAGTTGGAGGCGGCGACGCCGGCCCGCCAAGTGGCATGGCAGGTCGAGCCAGGGCTGCAGTGCAGCGGCGACCCGGAGCTGGTGCGCTTGGTCGTCGCCAACCTCCTCGGGAACGCGTGGAAGTTCACCAGCCGCACGCCCGAGGCACGCGTCACGGTGCGCCGGGCCGGCGCGGCGTTCTGCGTCGAGGACAACGGGACCGGCTTCGACATGGCGCACGCAAGCGAATTGTTCCAGCCCTTCCACCGCCTGCACACCAAGCACGAGTTCGAGGGCACTGGCATCGGGCTTGCCATCGTGGCCCGCGTCGTCCAGCGGCACGGCGGCCGCATCTGGGCGG
>JBHELM010000011.1:0-3723 GCA_046352715.1 Thermoplasmatota archaeon
GGCGCCTGCCAAGCGCACCCGCAAGGCCAAGCCCAAGGCCGAGCCCGCCCGCCCAGCGCAGGCCAAGCCTCCGGTCGCGTCCGCGGCGGCCATCGTCGAAGCCCCTCCCGAGCCGGCGCCTAGGAAGCGCGCCAAGAAGGCGGCGAAGGAGGCCGAGCCGGCCCCCGCGCCCAAGGCGTCCGCCAAGAGGCCCCGCAAGGCCGCGGCCTCCGCGCCCGAGCCGGACGGCAGGTGCCAGGCCACCACCAAGTCCGGCGAGCCGTGCAGGAACAAGGCGCAGCCGGGGTCCCGCTTCTGCGCTCGCCACGCCGCCTAGACGAAACCACGAATTGCACGAAGTCCACGAAACGGCCTTCGTGCAATTCGTGAAATTCGTGGTTCCTATGGCTTGGCGCGGCGGGTCCGCCACACACGGTGCCCAATCGTGAACACGACGAGCGCCACGCCCGGCGTCGCCGCGAGGTAGGCGAACCAGATGCTGCGCTCCTCCTCCTGGAGGTAGTGGATGGTCAGCTCCACGCTCACGGTGCCGTTGGTCGGGCTGCGCAGGTCGGGCACGGCGCCGCCGCGGTAGAAGTCGCCGCCGTTGTCGAGGACCAGCAGGTGCTCGGTGCGGCCGTCGGAGACCAGCGCGAACTCGTAGCTGCCGGTGACGTTGGCGCGGCTGGGCCCGGCGTCGAAGCTGAACGGCTGCGTGAGGTTGAGCTCCCCCTGCTGTGCCAGCCGGTCCGCCCACTCCTTCTCCAGGACATAGACGTCGATGGGGCCGCCGACGGCGTGGATCTGCACGGCGATGGGGGTGCCGGCGGTGGTGGGCAGCAGCCGCACCTGCGCGTTGTCCCCAGGCGCGACCTGGAACGACGGCGCCGCCGTCTTGGTGCGCAGGTTCTCCGGGGCGTAGTAGGTGCCTGCGAAGACGGCGAACAGGACCGCCAGCCCCAGCAGGCTCACCACGAGGCGGGCGGTCGCCATCCTACCACGGCACTTCCTTGAGGCCGAGCCAGTAGCCGACGCGGTTGACCAGCAGGTGCAGCAGCGGCGTCAGGACCAGCAGCGTCGCGAGCGTCAGCCAGGAGTCCAGGAGGCGGTGCGCGACCCAGCCGGCGGGCAGCAGCGGCGCGGCGAGCGTCATCCCCAGCAGCCCGAAGACCACGAAGTCGAGCTGGTCGAAGGGGAACCAGGAGCGGCCGCGGGCAATCTTGCGCCGCCGCTTGAAGTAGGACTTGACGAAGTCGCCCACCAGGGCCATGCCGCCGACGACAGCGCCGAAGAGGAGGACGCGCAGCGGCCCCACGGCGCCCACGCCGAAGTCCACGTCGCGCATCGTGCCCCACCAGGGCGCGAGGTAGGCGAGGAGCAGCGCCACCAGGCCGCCCACCAGGGTGCCGCCGGCCAGCCCGCGCCAGGTCTTGCCGGGGCCGAGGAGCCGCTCGCCGTCCCCGCCCATCCGGCCGCCGTCGATGGGGGCCGTCCAGCCGGGGACCAGCTTCGCGGCGAAGACCGGCGCCATGTTCGCGGCGTAGGCGGGCAGGAAGAGCCAGAGCGCGCGCAGGATGTCGAGCGGGTCCATGGCTCCATCCGGCCAGCCCATGCACGCCATAAAGGATGCACCCCGCCCGGCTTTGCCCCTAAACCACGGATTTCACGGATTGCACGGATGAGACCTGAATCCGTGTTCTCCGTGGAATCCGTGGTTTGGTTGGTCGGGGGGCGAGTTTAGGGGCAAAGCCACCCCGCCCGTTCCCCCCTCGGCCCTTCCGGCGGCGGACGGCGCGGCTGCCCATCAGGCCAGCCGGCGGTGGGTTTTCGAGGCTCGCCCGCCTCGCGGCCGCGTGCTCGCCTGCTTCTCGTTTGCGGCCAAGCCCGGGTTCGAGGGGGACTTCGAGCGCCTGCTGGACAACGAGGCGGGCGGGCGCGCCGTCGCGCTGGCGATGGGGGCCACCCGCAACACCCTGTTCCTGGGGCATGGGCGCATGGTGCGCGTCTTCGAGTTCCCGGACGGCGCCCGGCCCACGTCCTTGGCGGAGTTGGCGCGCACCGACCCGAAGGTGGCCGACTTCCTGCGGAGGCTGGCCCCTTTGATCGAGGGCGGGTTCGACCTGGACGAGCCCGGCAGCATCGAGGCCTTCAACCAGCGCAACCAGCTCGCCTTGGCCTACGATGTCTACACTTGAAGGGAGGATTCGGGCATTGCGCGGTGGCCTGGGGCCTGTCCATCGGCCAAAAGCCGCTCGAGGATGCTTCCCAAGCGCTCAGTGCCGGTGGCAGGGGTGGTAGATGACCACGAACCCGTCTGCATCTGTTGGGAGGACGGCAATCAGGTGGGCGTCGGCCCCTTCCCCCCGCATCCACTCCCCGTAGGCGGCGATGCTGGCCATCCGCTTCCTGTCGGTCATGTCAACCACGACAACCACCGTGCAGGCAACCCAAATGCCCCACGAAAGCGTGATGGTCAGGGCAGGCGCAAGTCCCGGGATGCCCTGCCGGCCTCAGCAGGATTCCGTGCTGGCCACCAACCTGAGAGCGCCTCCGTGGAACCGTGCTCCAGGACGGCTATGCCAGACGCTGGTCGCAGGCGGCGCGGCGGGCGCAGCCGCGGCAGCGGCCCGGCTGCTCGTGGTCGCGGTCGGCCTTCCCGGCGGCCTCGGCAGCGGCCATGCGCTCCAGGGTGGCGCCCAGGCGGCTGCGCAGGTCGGCGTCCCAGCCGACGCGGAAGGTCCCCTGCGGGTAGGTGAGCAGGCCGTACTCGGGCGCCGTGCCGGTGTTGGTCTCCAGGAGGTGGAGGTAGCTGGCGACCTGGAGGAGGTGGCTCTCGTAGGGGCGCGCCGGCGTCTGGCCGGTCTTGACCTCGACGGGCACCAGGCCGTGCGCGGTCTTGAGGACGTAGTCGGGCTTGCCGCTCAGGCCCGCGGCCGGGTCGGTGAGCAGGGTGCCCTCGCCGGCCAAGTCGGAGGCGATGACGTGGCCGGGGACGATGCGGGCCTCCTCCTGCTTGGCGCGGTAGGTCTCCTGGGCGGTCAGGGCGATGACCAAGAGGCCGCCGCTGGAGGCGACGAGGACCAAGGCCATGGTGAGGAAGAGGATGTGCTGCGGCGTCTGGCGCAGGAAGAGCAGCTCGAGGGTGAGGACGGTGAGGGAGGCGGCCACGGCGAGGAAGCGGAACGCCCACGCGACGGCGCGGCGGTACTCGCTCTTGTCCTCCTCGGCGCTGGCGAGGGCTTGGCCGCTGGCCTGGTGGACGGCGATGCCGCGCCGGCTCTGCTCCTGGGGGTCGATGCCGCGGCGGGCGAGCCACCAGTTGTGCGCGCAGTACGCGAACTGCTCCACCTCGCCCGCGGATGGCAACGCTCCCCTTACGCGCATTCATGTTTTCAAGATGTTGGGTCGAGTTTCACCCCAAGAAAAATGCGTGCAGGTAACAATCATGAGCGATGCAAAAGTCATGCGCGCGGGTTTCAACTGCCTGGCCAAGCAAAGGTAACATTCACGTGCCATTCGTCTGATACAACAACTTCAGGAAAAATCTTAAGGAAATAGTGTCCTGGAGGAACTTCGATTCGTAGAACACTGGCTTTGTATTCTATGCCCCCCACGTTTTTATTGCCAAATTCATCTTCCAATACTAATCTTATTCGATTCCTTTCTTCGTTCCATGTTAAATCCGCGTTCATCGAGACTGTTTCGTTAATCCGAAACTGAAAGTTGGGACATGGGGATGTGAGT
>JBHELM010000012.1:0-10217 GCA_046352715.1 Thermoplasmatota archaeon
GTGTAGCGCAGGGCGCGCGTGTACGAGACCGGCTCGCGCTCCTCGAGCCAGTGCTGGTACGTCGGGTCGCCCAGCTTGCGCGTCGCGGCGGCGAGCATCGGGTGGCAGGCGGCGCGTTGCTCGACGAGTTCCCAAAGCGAGCCTTCGCGCATTGCGACCCGGATGCGGCGCAGGTCGGCGAAACTCACGTGCAGGTTGTGCTCGGCCAAGGCGCGTTCCCGTTCCGCCGGCGCGAGTGCCTTGAGGCCGGCGGCACCATGCTTGGCGCAGGGAGGGCAAGTGCACGGCAGCTCGGCCATCTCCTCCAGCCGCGCCGTGCCCCACTCGAACATCATGCGGCCGTCCTTGGCGTACTTGGCGTAGCTGCTGGAGTCGAAGAGGTCGCAGCCCAACGCGGCGGCGAGCGGGAAGACGAGGGGGTGCCCGGCGCCGAAGAGGTGGACAGGACGGTCTTTCCGCAGGCCAGCCTGCGACCAGAGGATCATCTCCACCAGCTCGGGGTACATCTGGCGCTCCATGACGGGCACGACGCCGCCGATGGTGTGGTAGTCCACGTCGAGGGCGCGGTATGCCTCGGCGCACGCCTTGCGCAGGTCGAGGTGGACACCGCCCTGCACCGTCGCGTTGAGCAGGCTCTTGCCCTTGTGCGCGACGGCGGACGCGGTGCGCTCGATGGTCGTCCGCACTGCCTCCTCCGCCTGCTGCCGCGTCATGTCGGGCGTCACGAACAGGTCGAGGCAGGTCGCCACGTCGACGCCGGCGTCGCGCTGGAACTGCACGATCTCGTCCGCGCCCACCTGCACGTCGCCGTAGACGTACATCTGGAAGGTGCCGGAGTCGGTCATCAGCGCGCCGTCCCAGCCGATGACCTTGTGCAGGCCCTCGGCCAGCGCCTGGGTCCGCAGCGCGTCGTGCTTGTGCGCGACGTAGGAGTTGGTGATGACCATCTCGGCGCCGAATAGCGCACCCATCTCGCGCGGCCGGACGAGCGGCAGGTTGGGGTTGACGACGGGCATCAGCGTCGGCGTCGTGACCTTGCCGTGCGGCGTGGTGAAGCGGCCCAGGCGCCCGGCGGCGGCGCGGTCGACGATCTCGAAGCTCAACGGCGCGGCGACGGAGGGGTTGGGTATGAGGCTGCCGCGCCTCCTCCGGCCAAACCACGGATTGCATGGACTTGATGTGCCCACCAGTTCGGCGAACCGCGGAGAACACTCGGCTGGCGGCTCGTGAGATTTGAGGCGAATCCAACAAGGCTTTGGTAGGCGCGAACACAAACCTGCACTCGGATGCCAACGCGGTGCCGGGCAGGCGGAGGGCTCCCTCTCCTACCTTCCATCTTTATCGCCCCCGCTGGGTTGCCGCGGCGAGGCCCTGCATGGACCCCGTCACCCACTTCGAGATGCCCGCCAAGGACAAGAAGCGCGCCAGCAAGTTCTACTCCACCGTCTTCGGCTGGCAGATGCAGCAACTCGGCCCCGAGATGGGCGAGTACATGACGGCCACGACCACGGAGGTCGACGCCAAGCGCATGCCCAAGGCGCCGGGCGCCATCAACGGCGGCTTCTATGCCCCCACGGACGACCCCCTGTCGAAGGTTCCGTCCGTCGTCATCGCCGTGAAGGACGTCAAGGCCAGCATGAAGGCGGTCGAGAAGGCCGGCGGCAAGCTCCTGGGCAAGCCCGACGAGATTCCCGGCATCGGCACCTGGGTCTCCTTCCAGGACACCGAGGGCAACCGCGTCAGCATGCTCCAACCCAAGCAGATGTAGGAGCCACACCATGAACGAGAAAGCGTCCGCCAAGGTCCGCGGCAAGATCGCCAAGATGCGCGCCCCCCACAACGAGATGGGAACGCGTTTGCACGACCTGATTCTCAAGACCGCCCCGAATCTTGAACCGGTGTGGCGTTGGGGGCTTGCGTTCTACCGCAAGGACGGCCAGGACGCCTGCTACCTCAAGTCCAGCGAGAAAGCCATGATCTTCGGCACCAGCGAGGATGCCGCGCGGATGCGGCAAGGCAACGAGACCATGGTCCCGGTGGCTTGGGCCTTCGAGTCGCTCGATGCCGCCGCCGAGACGCACGTGGCCTCCATGGTGCGCAAGGCGGCCACGGGCGGTCCATGAGGAACATCGTCGCCATCACGCAAGTCAGCATCGACGGCGTCATGCAAGGGCCGGGGGGTGCCGAGGAGGACCCGAGCAACGGCTTCACCCAGGGAGGCTGGGCGATGCCCTTCGTGGACGACGCGTTGTCCCAGGTCATTGACGAGACGATTGCCGTCGAGTTCGACATGCTGCTTGGGCGCCGGACCTACGACATCTTCGCGGGCTACTGGCCCCACCAGGACAACGCCATCGGGCGCGCGTTCGGTAAGGCGACCAAGTACGTGGTCACGCACCGCTCCAAGGGTCTCGACTGGAAGAGGTCGGAGCGCATCGGTGGCGACGTCATGGAGAAGATTCGTCACCTCAAGGCATCCACCGGCCCGGAATTGCACGTCTGGGGCAGCAACTTATTGCTGCAGGCCCTCATCGCCGCTGATCTTGTCGACGAGTACCGCATGTGGGTGTCCCCCGTGGTGCTTGGCCAGGGGAAGCGGTTGTTCGGGGGCGGCGTGCCGCCGCGCAGCCTCACGTTGGTCGCGACGCAAAAGACGCCAAGTGGCGTCCTCGTCAACACGTATCGTCCGGCGGGCCTTGTCCCGCAGGCGTGAAGACCCGGCGGGCCGCGCAAGCGTCTACGTGCCCTTGGCTGCGCGTTCCAGGGCCTCGATGTCGAGCTTCTTCATGTCCATCATGGCCTGGTAGGCCCTGGCGGCGCGCTTGGGGTCGGGGTCGCCGAGGAGCTCGAACATGCGGGTGGGCACGATTTGCCAGGAGGCGCCGAACTTGTCCTTGAGCCACCCGCACTGCTCGGATTCCGGGACCGCGGAGAGGACCTTCCAGTAGCGGTCCACTTCGGCTTGGTCCTTGCAGGGGACGATGAGGGAGACGGCCTCGTTGAGCTTGAAGAAGGGGCCGCCGTTGAGGGCGGTGAACTTGCGGCCCATGAGGGTGAACTCGACGAGGAGCGTGTCGCCCTTCTTGCCCGCAGGGTAGTCTGCTGGCGCTGGCACGACGCGGTCGAGGCTGGAGTCCGGGAAGATGGAGACGTAGAACCGTGCCGCCTCCTCGGCTTGGCCGTCGAACCAGAGGCAGGGCGTGATGGTGTCGATGTGGGACGTCGGCTTCGGCTGCGTCGTGGTGGTGGCTTTGTCGGAAGGCATGCTGGCTCGCCCGGGTGGCGAAGTCACGGCCCCTCGATAAGACAAAGGGTGGGTGCGCCTGCTGGGCCTTCAGGCTGCACGCCCCGCGCCGGATTCGGAGCGCAACGCATCCGTGCGCAGACGCGTTTGCCTACGTGAGCGTGGCGCGGAAGCGGGCGATGTCCTCGACGAGCTTCTCGGGGACGGGTTCGTCGTACGGGAACTGGATGGTGCCCTTGCCCACGTTGCGCTTGGCCAATTCGCGGGAGAACGGGGTTTTCAGTTCGCGTGTGGAGCCGAAGAGGGACCAGTGGGCCTTGAAGGCGCAGAAGGAAATCACGTGCTTGCCTGCCACTTTGTAGGTCGGCATGTTCCACGCGATGGCCTCCTCCGCGCCGGGGAGCGCCTTGCGGATGGCCTTGCGCACCTTCGCGAGGATGGCTTGCACTTCCTTCGGCTGCGCGGCGACGTACTCGTCGTGCGAGGCGTAGGGCGCCATGCCGCCTAGGCGAGGGTGGCCATGTGCTTGTTGGCCTCGTCCTGCAGGCGCTTCTGCTCGGCCGGCGTCATCTTGGCGGGCCAGCCGAAGCTCCACATCTGGCCGAACGGGTCCCGGAGCTGGCCGTAGCGGTCGCCCCAGAACTGGTTGGCAAGCGGCAGGAGGGGCTTGGCGCCGCTGGCGAGGGCCTTGTCCCACATCGCGTCGATGCCCTTGTCCTGGATGTGCAGGTACGCGCCGTTGAGCTCCTTGGGCGCGCTGCCGGGCTGGAACGGGTCGCTGATCATGAACAAGGTGTCGCCGATTTGCAGGACGGCGTGCATGATGCGGCCGTCCGGCATGGGCTTGCGGTCCAATTCCTTGGCGCCGAACGCCTTGCCGTACCACGCGATGGCGTCCTTGGCGCCGTCGATGATGAGCTGCCCCGTGACACTGTGCATGGGATGCCCGGCCAGCGTCCCCTCGACCTTGACGCCCGTCTCGCGCAGCGTGGGCGAGGCACGGCTGGATGCCCTGCGGACCCCCTTCTTGGCCCCCGCGGCGCGCCTCGCGCCTTTGCCGGGGGAGCGCTTGGCGGTCTTCGTCGTCTTGCGTGCCTTGGACCGGGTTGCCTTCGCCATGGTGGACCCACCTGGCAAGGCAAGACCACTCATTTGAGTCCGTTGGCCTGTCCGCCAACGCCAGCAACCTGCGGCGCCAGTGAATCCGTGGTTGGGGCGTCAGCGTTCGACGCCGTGGAAGCTCGGCAGCGTCAGCGTGCGCGCGATGGTGGGCATCGTCCGCAGCCGGTCGACGATGAGGTCGCCGATGGCCTCGAAGCTGGCGGCGCGCACCCGCATCAGGATGTCCCACTCGCCGGAGACCATGTCGACGCGCTCGACGCCGTCGATGCGCAGCAGGTCGCGCACAATCTGGCGGTGCTGCGCCCCGGAGCCGGGCTGGAACATGGCGAGGATGAAGGCCACGGAGGGCTTGCCCAGCTTCGCGTGGTCGAGCAGGGGCCGGAAGCCGCGCACGACGCCGTCCTCCTGGAGGCGCCGCAGCCGCTCCTGCACGGTGGAGCGTGGCACCTTGAGGCGGCGAGCCAACTGGGTGGCGTGGGCGCGGCCATCACGCTCCAGTTCGGCGATGAGGCGCCCGTCGAGGTCGTCCATGGCTGGCAATATGCCAAGAATTGGTCTTGAATCTTGCTGGAACGCCGTCATCCTGCCGGTTTTTGGGCGGAAAGGCTTACGGGAGCGCCAGCGATGGGACAGGTTGCAGGAGACGCCATGCGCCCCACCTTCCTCGCCCAGGCCCACGCCACCGTCCGCACCCACCCCATCGTCCGCAGCAACCCCTACACCTCCTGGTTCGCCGCCGGCCAGGCGTCGCAGGCGCAGGTGGCCCACCTCACGCAGCAATTCTCCGTCTTCAGCCACCAGTTCATCGCGGCGCAACTCCGCAAGGTCCTGAACTGCCCCGACCTGGCCTCCTACCACGCCGGGAAGGAGATTCTCCTGAACGAGCTGGGCGTCGCCTTCGGCCCCCCGGGCGCCGCGGACGCCGGCACGGGCCCCGACGAGGTGAGCCCCACCGGCAGCGTCGACGGCTCCCCCTACCGCCACGCCGCCGCGCACTTCGAGTGGCTCGTCCAGTTCGCGGCGCCCCTCGGCCTCACGTTCCACGACCTCGGCAAGCGCCGCCACGCCACTCCCGCCACGCTGCGCTTCTGCGACGCGCTGCTGGAGCTGTATGGCTCCGAGGACCCCAACGTCGCGGCCGGCGCCAGCTTCGCCATCGAGACCTGGGCCGCCGCCGGCTTCTGGGGCGAGCTGATTTCTGGGCTCACGGCGTTCAAGCGGCGCTCGGGGCTGCCGCTGAACCTCGGCTTCTGGGTGTTCCACGACCGCCTGGAGCAGCAGCACGCCGACCACACCGAGCACGAGCTGGAGGAGTTGGCGGCGACCCCTGGCTTCGACCCGGAGGCGTTCCTGCGCGGCGCCCGCGGCCTGCTCGACGCCGTGGCAGGCTTCTGGGAGGGGCTCGCGGCCGACGCGGGCCTTCTGGCCGTGGCGGCCTAAGGCCGGCGCAGCGGGTCGTCCAGGTCACTGTGGGCGACCGGGGCGTCGCGGGGGCGGCCGCGCTCCTCCACCGTCCGCGAGTAGTGCTCCTCCTCCACGGTGCGGGGCGCCGCCGGGCGGACCGGGCGCAACTCCTCCGCGGGGTGCTCGACGACGGTCTCGGCGCGGCGCGTCGGCTCGAAGACGCGGTTGCGGCGGGACGAGGTGTAGACGGCGGCGGCCCCGGCCGCGGCCAAGGCGATGACGGCGAAGATGGCAAGCAGGGTGGCGGCGCTATCCATGCCCTCCGATGGGCGCCGCACGGCACAACCTTGGCGCACCCCCCACATGTCAGGCAACAGGTCGGAAACGCCCGGCAACCCTGATGCCCCGCCCCCGCCGTGGGCGCGCGCCGGCCCTCCGGCAGTGACCCCCATGAAGACCCTGACCCTGACGCTGCTCCTCGGCCTGGTGGCCCTCGCCCTCCCCGCCACCGCGCAGGAGCCCCCCGCCGCCCTCTGCCCCGTCTCGCTCGCCGACTCCGACGGCGACGGCCTGCCCGAGCCCACCTCCGCCTGCTCCACGCCGCCGTGCGGCTGCAACTGCCCCGTCGTGGGCGGCGGCGCGCACCTCCAGGCCGCCGGCCAGGACCTGTTCGTGGTGGCGGCGACCTCCGGCTGCCAGTCGGCCTACATCGTCCACGCGGACCCCAACTCGCCCGACCCGAGCGGCCCGGTGGACGTCGACCCCATCGTCATCCTCTACCTGCCGTAGCGCCCTTTTCCCCTCGTCCCTCTCCCTCCCCGCCTTTCTCCCGCAACCCTTTCCTCCGCCGCCGGCGTGGCAAACCGCGTGAGCTACCGACCGGGCGCCGCCTCGTTCGACCGGTGGTCGCTCGTCCACATCGCCAGCGGCGTCGCCCTCGGCTTCCTCACCGCCTCCTTCCTCCTGGTGCTGGCGCTGCTGGTGGCCTACGAGGCGTTCGAGGGCGTCCTGCGCCACGTCAAGCGCGACGAGGCGGGGCGCGGCCTGTTCGAGTACGAGTCGTGGCCCAACATCGTGGCCGACGTCCTGGTGGGGATGGCGGGCTTCGTCGCCGTGCGGCTGGCGTTCCGCTTCGCGTGACGCGCCCCGCCGACCCTCCCGCTCTCTCGCCCCAACCGCGAAAGGCGCGAAACGGCGGGAAAATTTTCCAGGTTTTTCGCGAGTTTTGCGGTGGAGCGGGTGCCCGTGGAGAGAAGCCGGGACACCAACCGTTTTGTAGAAGGGGGAAGTCAAGCGCAACCGAGGATGGCCCCGCTCCTGCACCGCCCCGCCGCCCCCGCCCCGGGTCCCTACGTCTCCACCAGGAAGTGGACCGCCGCGGAGGTCGACGCCGAGGCGCGCCGCCTGGAGCAGCGCATCGCCCAGCCGCAGCTCTGGGGCCTCGCGATGTGCCGCCTCATCGCCCCGCTGACGCTGGAGATCAACCACCTCAAGCGCGAGCGCGACTGCATCCTCTTGGCGCACAGCTACCAGACCCCCGACATCGTGTACGGCGTCGCGGACGAGGTGGGCGACTCCTACGGCCTCAGCAAGAAGGCGATGGCCGCCAAGCACTCCACCATCCTGTTCAGCAGCGTCCGCTTCATGGCGGAGACGGCGAAGATCCTCAACCCCGGCAAGACGGTCCTGCTGCCGGAGCCCACGGCCGGGTGCAGCCTCGCCGACGGCGTCACCCCCGAGCAGGTGCTCGCCCTCAAGCGGTCTCACCCCGGCGTGCCCGTGATGTGCTACGTCAACACCACGGCCGCCGTGAAGGCGGTGTGCGACGTGACCTGCACGAGCGCCAACTACCTCACCATCGCCAAGAAGCTGCCCGGCAAGGAGCTGATCTTCGTCCCTGACCGCTTCATGGGCGCGCACCTCCAGAAGGAGCTGGCCGGCGAGAAGACGGTCCACATCCACCAGGGCGAGTGCGAGGTCCACGTCCAGTTCAGCGCCGAGTCCGCCCGCGCCTGGCGCGCCCAGGCCGCCGCCGACGGCCGCAAGCTCGTCATCCTCGCCCACCCCGAGTGCGACCCCAAGGTCCTCCTGGAGGCCGACTACGTGGGCAGCACCGAGAAGATGATGGAGTACGCCCGCAAGCTCGAGGCCGAGGGCAAGGTGGACGTCATGCCCATCACCGAGTGCGGCACCGCCGACCGCATGCGCGCCGAGATGCCCAGCCTGAACATCTACGGCGCCTGCGTCCAGTGTCCGCACATGAAGAAGACCAACCTGGCGAGCATTTTGCAGTGCTTGCAGGCGCCGCGGGCGGACCAGGTCGTGGAGATTCCTGCGTCGGATTTGGCCGGGGCGCGGCACTCGCTGGACGAGATGTTCCGGCTGACGGAAGCCTAGCCGGGGACCTCCGACCAGACCGCGGATTGCGCGGATTTGCCTGCGAAGCCTCGTAGACCGCTTCCAGGAAAACTTGACTTCGCGCCTTCTGCGGCCTAGGCAGGCGAAACACAGTCCGCGGTTTGGTCGTTAGGCGTACAGCGCCGATGGCGCCATGCCGTGCCCGGTGTGCAGTTCGCCCTTCTCGTACTTCTTGACGGCCGCCAGGAAGTCGTCCTGCCCGATGCGCTCGTGCTCCAGCCGGATGGCGCGCATGCCGGCCTCGGTGCAGATGGCCTGGATGTCGGCGCCGCTGACGGCCTTGAGGCGGGCCACCAGGATGCCGAAGTCCACCTCGGGCGCCAGCGTCATGCCGGTGGTGTGGATGCGGAAGATGTGCTGCACCGCCTCCGGGGTGGGGAGGGGGACGTCGATGATGCGGTCGAAGCGGCCGGGGCGCAGCAGGGCGGGGTCGAGGATGTCGCTGCGGTTGGTGGCGGCCACGATGCGGACGTCGCCGCGCGGCTCGAAGCCGTCCAGTTCCGCCAGGAGCTGCATGAGGGTGCGCTCGACCTCGCGGTTGCTGCTGGTGCCGTCGTCGGTGCGCTTGGCGCCCACGGCGTCGATCTCGTCGATGAAGACGATGGAGGGGGCCTTCTCGCGGGCCATCTGGAAGACCTCGTGGACCTTCTTGCTGCCCTCGCCGATGAACTTCTGCACCAGCTCGCTCGCGACGAGGCGGATGAACGTCGCGTTGGTGGCGTTGGCGACCGCCTTGGCCAGCATCGTCTTGCCGGTGCCGGGCAGGCCCCGCAGCAGGACGCCCTTCGGGGGGGTGACGCCGAGCTTCTTGAACAGCTCGGGGCGGGTGAGGGGGTACTCGACGGTCTCGCGCAGCTCCTGGATGCACTTGTCCAGGCCGCCGATCTGGCCGTAGGTCACGTCGGGCTTCTTGACGACCTCGGTCGCGGTGACGAGGGGGTCGCGGCTGCTGGGCAGGATGCCGACGACGGTGAGGTTGCTCTGGCTGAGGCTCACGCGGGTGCCGGGGGTGAGCTTGGCGCGGTCCACGAAGTCGGCGACCGGGACGACGAAGTTGGGGCCGGTGCTGGACTTGATGACGACGCGGCCGTCCACCAGGACGTCGAGGATGGAGCCGACGATGAGCGGCGGGTGCTTGACCTTCTCCATCTCGATGGTGAGGCGCTGGATCTCCTTGGTGAGGTTGCGGACCTCCTCGCGCAGGTGCTTGACCTCGGTGGCGCTGCGGCGCTTCTCGTCGCGCAGCTCGGCGTTGCGGGCCTCCAGGTCCGCGACCTTGGCCGCGGCGCCGCGGGGCTTGCGCTCGTCGGCCTCCGGGGCCTCGCTGCCCTCAAGGGGGGACTCGCTCACGGTCTCCAGCAGGTCGCTTCATAACCGGCGAGGGTTTAGGGCTTGTCGTGCGTCTGTTCCAGCGCGGACCCCCGTTCCCCGGGGGCGCGGGACAGGAGGACGGACATGGCTGAATGCGAGATGTGCGGCAAGAAGGTGGGCACCCGGCGCTACATGGTCGAGGGCACCGTGATGAACCTGGGCCTGGAGTGCGCCAAGTACGGCACGCCGATGGACGCCCCGGCCCCCGCCGGCAGCCAGGCGGCGGTGCAGCAGGGCCTGGAGCGCCGCGCCCAGCGCATGACCAGCCGCTCCGTCTACGAGCAGGAGCAGTGGGTCGTCGTCGACGACTACGGCCCCCGCATCCACAAGGCCCGCGAGGCCAAGGGGCTCAGCCACGAGCAGCTCGGCAACAAGGTGCAGGCCCGCGTCCCGGAGCTCAAGCACATCGAGGCCGGCAAGCTGCGCCCCGGCGACGACCTGGCCAAGAAGCTCGAGAAGGAGCTGGGCATCACGCTGATGGAGAAGGTGGAGGGCCCCCCGCCCGCCGTCGCGGGGACCAAGAAGCCCGCCGCCGGCGCCGGGCTCACCATCGGCGACCTGCTGAAGGACGCGATGGGCAAGAAGAAGGAATAGATTCAACGCTGGCATAGCTGTTCCCGATTGGCTGGTCTTCCGCGGCTTTCGCGACCTCCGCGGT
>JBHELM010000013.1:0-3206 GCA_046352715.1 Thermoplasmatota archaeon
CTCTTCATCGACACGGAGAACACGTTCCGGCCGGAGCGCATCACGCAGATGGCCGAAGCCCTCGGGATGGACGCCCAGGAGGCGCTCAAGAAGATCCACGTCGCGCGCGCCTTCAACAGCAACCACCAGATGCTCCTGGCCGAGCGCGCGCAGGAGATCTGCCGCGACTTCCCCATCAAGCTCATCGTCGTCGACTCCCTCACGGCGCACTTCCGCGCCGAGTTCGTCGGCCGCGGCACCCTGGCCGACCGCCAGCAGAAGCTCAACCGGCACATGCACGACCTGCAGCGCCTGGGCGGCATCAACAACGCCGCCGTCGTGGTCACCAACCAGGTGAGCGCCAAGCCGGACGCCTTCTTCGGCGACCCGACCCGCCCCATCGGCGGCCACATCGTCGGCCACACCTCCACGTTCCGCATCTACCTCCGCAAGTCGAAGGGCGGCAAGCGCATCTGCCGCCTCGTCGACTCGCCCCACCTGCCCGAGGGCGAGGCCGTGGTGAACGTCACCGAGGACGGCATCCGGGACGCGGTCTGACCGCCGACCAAGAGCGCGACCCTCCAGTTTTTCTCTCCCTTCCTTCCTCCTGATTCCCATGGCCTTCACGCACAACGGGTACACCCTGCACGCCCGCGAGGTCGTCCTGAAGGGGGGCCACAAGCAGGTCATCTACTTCTTCAGCCAGCGGCGGCCCCAGAGCGGCATCCCCGTCGAGATGCCCGAGGGCTACTCCCTGGGCGTCAACAAGCGCACCGGGCTGCCCTACCTCAGGAAGAAGTAGCCTTTTGCAGGAGAGGGGCCTGGAGCGCCCATGGACGGGGAGGAGTGGGACGCCGGGGAGGAAGGGGTCTTCCTAGAGTGCGCCACCTGCGGCGACGTGGAGGAGCACGCGGTGCTGCGCGCCGCGGCGTCCGCCTGGACGGTGGAGTGCCTGGAGTGCCGCACCAAGCAGACGGTGGCGGCGCCCCCCAAGCCGCGCACCATCGTGGTCCCCATCATCCTGAGCGAGGGGGCCAAGGCGCGCACCACGCAGTTGGAGGTCCCGCTCGACCTGCCCGTCGCCGTCGACGAGGAGGCGGAGGTGGATGGCCACCGCGTCCGCATCACCGCCGTGGAGCGGCGCGACGGCAGCCGCCCCAAGGGCGCGCCCGGCCGCGACATCAAGACCCTCTACGGCGTCGTCTACGACACGGTGCGCCTGCGCTACACCGTCAACGAGGGCGACGTCACGCGCAGCTTCCAGGAGGAGGCGCCGCCCGAGGAGGAGATCCACATTGGCGTCGTGCGCGAGGTGCAGGGCATCAACCTGGTCGTCAAGACCCTCAAGTCGGACCAGAACCGCACCCTGCACCGCGGCTTCCTGATGGCGCGCAGCGTGCGCCGCGTCTTCGCCGACCTCGCCCCGCGCGGCTCCAAGCCCGGCCAGAAGGCCAAGGTCCGCAGGCGCGGCGCCCCGCCGGGGCAGTCGAAGCCGCGCAGCAAGGACAAGCGCCCCGGGCCGATGCGGCCGCGCCGCGCCTGACCTTTCTGCCTTCGCCCGCCGCCCGACGCAAGGGTTTAAGGGAACGCCGAGTCACGGAACTGCATGGCCACGGCCAAGAAGAGTGCCACTCCCGCCAAGAAGACCGCCCCCAAGGCCGCGGCGAAGCCCGCCGCCAAGGCGCCGGCTCCCGCGAAGGCACCCTCCAAGGCCCCCGGCAAGCCCGAGCAGCCCGCGGCCAAGACGGCCTCCCCCGCCAAGGGCGTCCCTGCGCCGGCTGCCGAGGGCGAGGCGCCCCCCGTCGTCCCGAAGGCCGGCCTGCAGAAGGTCGCCGGCCGCGACACCCTCTGCCAGATTGAGATTGTCAAGGACGGCCACTTCTTCATCGCCCGCACCCAGACCGAGGGCGCGCCCGACAAGGAGTACAAGAACACCGTCTTCGAGGACCTGCTGACCGAGATGGTCATCACCCTGCAGGAGCAGCTCGTCGACAAGTAGACGGCCACGCGGCAGGCCGCGCCATCCATTCCGCATCGGTCCCGGCCAGTGAAATCCACCACCCCACTGGCCGTGGAAGCGGGAACCGTTTCCGTGGATTCCGCGACTTCCGCGGTTCGTGGGACGTTCAGTGCAGTGGCCGCGTCCGGATGGCGCCCAGGCGGCCCGTCGCGCCCTGCCCCTTCAGGCTCGTGGAGCGGCCGTCGCGGATGGGCTGGAGGGTGATGAGCCCGAAGCCCAGGGTGAACGAGTTGATGCGCGCCGGGACGTTGCGCCAGTCCAGCACGGCGCGGCCGTCGATGAAGCCCTCGATGCGGCGGGCTGCGGGGTCGACCTCGAAGCGGTAGGCGTGCACCTGGCCCGGCCTGGAGGCAGGGCCGTCGGCGATGCTGGTGAACGACTGCTCGAACGGGATGATCCCGGGGATGTGCAGCCGCTCGAACAGGATGGCGGTGCGCGCCCCGTTGGCGAGGCCGTCGAGCACCAGGCCGTGCTCGAAGTCCATGAGGTTGACGCTGGCGAAGCCGTTGCCCCAGTCGGAGGGGTCGCCGTTGTGCAGCGTCGCCGCCATCTCCGTCTCCACCACGATGCCACCCTCCGGCACCCCGACGGGCGCGCTGCACGCCAGCAGGTGCTTCGGGTTGTCGAAGATCTGCACCTGGCCATGGCTGCGGGTGAAGCGCGGCACCGCCACCTCCAGCCAGCCGTCCCGCACCGACGCCTGCGCCCCCGGCTCCGCCCAGGTCCACGTCCCGCCCTGGCCGTCGGGGAAGCCGGCGGGGCTCCAGCGCTGCAGGGCATCCTTGCCCCAGGGCTCGACGGTGACGGTCTGCTGCGCGGCGGAGGTGGCACGGGCCATGGCCCCCACGACGCTGCCAACAGGATAAGGCAAGCCGACAAAAACAACGGGGCCCAGGTTGGCCGCCGCCGCTCACAAAGCCTCATATCAGCCCCTCCTGTCGGCGCGCCGTCGCTCCCGCCAAGACGTGGGAGACCCCGGGCCTGTGGTCTAGTCGGTTATGACGTATCCTTCACACGGATGAGATCACCAGTTCGAATCTGGTCAGGCCCACTCGCTCCAACAGGAGAAGAACGCACCAACCAACGGTTTTCAGGCAGTTGGTTGGTGCGTGTCCTGTTCCTTCTGGTCGCGGGGTTTGCTGAAGGCCCGCGTGATCCAGTCCTTGCCGTAGGCCGGACTCTTGCTGAAGGTCCGGGCCGCTGGCCC
>JBHELM010000014.1:0-10293 GCA_046352715.1 Thermoplasmatota archaeon
CGTCGAGACCAAGCTGGAGCACGGCCGCATGAACGTCCACTCGGTCTACGTCAAGACCACCATGGGCCCCTCCGTGAAGGTGGTCTAGGATGACGCACGGCACCACCGCCGGCCACGCCCACGTCGCCGCGTGGAAGCACGACGAGGTCAAGCGCCTCACCACGCTCATCCTGGACAACCCCGTCGTGGCGGTCGCCGAGGTCGGCGGCATCCCGGGCCCCCAGATGCAGTCGATGCGCGGCAGCCTGCGCGGCAACGTCCACGTCGTCGGCTCCAAGAACCGCCTGCTCGCCATCGCCCTGAAGGAGGCGTCCAAGCAGCGCCCCGGCCTCGAGGCCCTGGCGGACAAGCTGCACGGCCAGTCCGTCATCCTGGCGACCAAGCAGAACCCGTTCAAGCTGTTCAAGAGCCTCAAGGCGGGCGCCTCGATGGCGCCGCTGAAGGCCAACCAGACCGCCCCGCACGACATCGTCATCCCCAAGGGCCCGACCCCGTTCGGCCCCGGCCCCATCGTCGGCGAGCTGCAGAAGGTCGGCATCGCGGCCAAGATCGAGGCCGGCAAGGTCGTCATCGCGAAGGACAGCACCCCCGTCAAGGCGGGCGGTGTGGTGTCCTCCGAGCTGGCCGCCATGCTCGCCAAGCTCGAGGTGCGCCCGGTCGAGCTCAAGATCGACCTCAAGGCCGCCTTCGAGAACGACACCATGTTCCTGCCCGATGCCTTGGGCATCGACGAGGACGTCATCCTGGGCCAGCTCGCCCTCGCGGTGCGCACGGCCAACGAGGTGTCCCTCCAGACCAGCTGGATCACCCCCCAGACGGCGGATGCGCTGCTCGGCCGCGCCTACAAGCAGGCCATCAGCCTCATCCTGGAGAAGGGCCTGGACGTCGACGCGGCCGTCAAGCAGACGGTCACGGAAGACTACGCGAAGCTGCTGGCGAGCATCGGCAAGAAGGAGAGCGACCTCTCCGACGAGCTGAAGCAGCGCCTGGGCGACGCGGTGAAAATCCTCAGCCAAGTGGCCGTGGCGGCGCCCGCCTCGGCCGGAGCCTCCAAGGCGCAAGCCGAGGAGAAGCCCGAGGAGAAGGGCGTCAGCGAAGAAGAGGCCGCAGCCGGCTTGGGGGCGCTCTTCGGATGAGCGCCCGCAAGATGGGTGCGGCAGGCCGCGCTTGCGCGGCCGGATTCTCCGTCCCGCAAGGGGCGGACAAGGCGGCCGCCGGTCTGGGCGCGCTGTTCGGGTAAACACCAAGGAGGAATGAACACACATGGAATACGTCTACAGCGCCCTGCTCCTGCACAGCGCCAAGAAGGAGATCAACGAAGCCCACGTCACCGCCGTCCTGAAGGCCGCCGGTGTCACCGCCGACGCCGGCCGCGTCAAGGCCCTGTGCGCCGCCCTCGAGGGCGCCGACATCGCAGCCGCCATCAAGAACGCGTCCGCCGCGCCGGTCGCGATGGCCGCCGCCCCCGCGGGCGCCGCCGCCGCTGCCCCCAAGGCCGAGGAGAAGCCCGAGGAGAAGGGCGTCTCCGAGGAAGAGGCGGCGGCAGGGCTCGGCGCGCTGTTCGGTTAGAACAGCGCGGAGCCCTGACGCAGCGAGGCCGCAGGCCGAGCGGACCCTCCGGCGCACGCCGGAGGGGGCCGCCGGCCTCGGTGCCCTGTTCGGCTAAAGCCTTCGTTGGCAAAGCTTCCCTTCCCCCCTCTTTCCTTCCCCCTTCCCCTTTCATTTTGTCTCGTTTGGACTATTTTGCTTCCCCTGCGAGCCCCAAGCCTCCCGCGACAAGATTAGAACGTTGGCAGACGGCGGTCTGCACGCCTTCTTCCCCGGCCCCACCGGTGATGGCGTCATGGCGACCCCTTCAGCCACCCGCGCCACCAGGAAGCCCGACCCCACGCCCCGGTGCGGGGAGTGCGGCGGCGCCACGGAGCCCGTGTTCCAGCAGGCCGGCGGCGAGGCGTTCGTGCGCATCCCGCACCTCTTCTACTGTGCGCAGGACGACAGCTTCTCGCAGGGCGGCGGCTCCGCCTCCCGGGGCCACGGCGGCGCCGGGACGGGCGGCCAGTCCGTCGGCGCGGAGCGGCCGATGCTGGAAGCCTAGGCGCTGCCCAAGACTCAAGCCGGGCCCGCCGCTGCGCGGGCGATGGCGGAGCCCGAGTGGACCCTCTCGACCGGCCTCCTGCGCTGCGCCGTGTCGCCGTTCGGCGCCTCCCTGCGGCGGCTCTGGACGGAGGGCCCCGGCGGCCCCCGCGACCTGCTGTGGGGCTACTCCGGCACGGCGGCCAAGCGGGGCGGGCAGGGCGACGTCCTCATGCCGTTCCCCGGGCGCGTGCGCGGCGGCGCCTACCCCTTCGCGGGCCAAGGCCACCAACTGGAGCGCAACGACAAGGACGGCCCCAACGCCATCCACGGCTTCCTGCGCGGCCGGCCGTGGGAGGGTGGGCACGGCGAGGCGTGGGCGCAGTTCCAGGCCCGCATCACGCCGCACGGGCAGGCGGGCTACCCGTTCACGCTCGACGTCGCGGTGGGCTACGAGCTGGACGCGGGGGGACTCACCTGCGCCTTCGTGGCGCGCAACGCGGGGGAGGGCCCGGCGCCGTTCGGGGCCGGCTTCCACCCCTACGTCCTGGCCCCGGGCGGCGTGGACGCGCTGGAGTTGGAGGTGCCGGCGAGCCGCCTGGTGGAGTTCGACGGCCTGCTGCCCACGGGGCGCGTCGTGGAGGTCCCGCCCGCGCTGGACTTCCGCAGGCGCCGTCCCGTGGGCGCGGCCAGGCTCAACCACTGCCTGACCGGGCTCGCCGCCGGCCCCGACGGGTTCACGCGGGTCCGCGCCGGTGGCCTGGAGCTCTGGATGGGGCCGGCGTTCAGCCACCTGGTCCTCTACACCGGCGACGCGCTGGGGGCCGACGCGCGGCGGGCGCTCGCCGTGGAGCCGATGACCTGCGCCACCGACGCCCTCAACCACCCGGAGTGGGGGCTGCGCGTCCTCAAGCCAGGGGAGACGTTCAGCGGGACGTGGGGCCTCCGGGTGCAGGCGTAGGCCAACGAGTGTACGGTTTTGCTGACCCCAAGGCAAATGAAGTAGGGAAAACAATACCTTGCTGTGCTTGTGAAGACCGTCCGCACCAGCCCGAAAGGGCAACTGACCCTCCCCGTGGCCATGCTGCGCGCCCTCGGCGTCTCCGGGCCTGCGGAACTGGGGGCCGTCCAGGAGGGCCGCCGCATCGTCCTGGCCCCCGCCGCCGAGCTCGCCAAGCCGGTCCTGGACGACCTCAAGGGCTGGGAGCACCTGGCCGCCGCATCCTTCGGGGAGGTGTGGGACAACGACGAGGACAGCGTCTGGGACAAGGCTTGAGGCGGGCGACGTCGTCCTGGTGCCCTTTCCCTTCACCGACCTCACGTCCGTCAAGACGCGCCCCGCGCTCGTCCTGTCGAGCGCCGCCTTCAACCGGTCGGGCCGCGACGTCGTGGTCTGCGCGATGACCTCCAATGTCCAGGACTCGGGCCACAGCGTCCTGCTGGCCGACGGCGACCTTGCCGCGGGCCGCCTCCCCAAGCCCACCCGCGTCAAGTGCGGCAAGCTCGCGACCCTGGCGCAGGAGCTGGTCCGCCGCCGCTGGGGCCGGCTCACGCCGCGAGCGATGCGGCGGGGCTGGAACGAGGTCGGGACCGTCCTGGAGCCCTAGCCTCAGCGCAGCGGCGCGGTGTCGGGGTCCGCCGGCTCGTCGGGGAAGCCGGGGTCGCTGACGTGCTCGTCCAGCAGGTTGACCTCGGGGTCGAGGTAGTCCGCCTCGTACACCTTCAGCACCGCGATGGTGACGCCCACCAGCAGGGGGCCAAGGAACAGGCCGATGAAGCCGAACGCCGCGGCGCCGCCCAGGATGCCCACCAGCACGAACATCGGGTGGATGTCGGCGCGGCGGCCGATGAGCTTGGGCTTGACGAAGTTGTCCATGAGGATCATCACCACGAAGGCGCCCCACAGCAGCATGAAGACCCCCTGCCACGCCTGCCCCTTGGCGATGAGGTAGAAGCCCGCCGGCACCCACACCAGGAACGTGCCCACCACCGGCAGCAGCGCAAGGATGGCCATGACGGCGCCCCACAGCACCGCGTTGGGGAGGCCGGCGATGAAGAAGCCGATGCCGCCCAGCACCCCCTGCATGATGGCGAGGAGGATCTGGCCCACGAAGACCGCGGAGAGCCCCTGCCGCGCCTCGTGCAGCAGGAAGTCCACCTGGCGGCCGGGCAGCGGCACGGCGCGGCGCAAATAGGCGGCGAAGGTCTCGCCGTCGGTGAGGACGTAGTAGACGACGAACAGCATCACGGTCATCGCGACGAGGAAGTCGGGCAGCGCCGACAGCAGGTCGGTCCCGAACTCGGTCAACGTGGTATGGATCCACGCCTGCAGCTCCTGCACCTTCAGGTCCACGAAGTGGGCGCGCACGGCGGGGTCGTGGGAGGCGTTGAACATCCCCACCAGCTTCTGCGCCCACGGCTTCTCCAGCGTCTGGTTGACGAGGCCCTGCAGCTCGCTGCCCTGCACCGCGTCGGCCAGCCGCGTGGCGTCCTTGTACATCGTGATGCCCAGCAGCAGCAGGGGCACCGTGATGATGAGGAACAGGGTCGTCATGGTGAAGACGGCGGCGACCCGGTTGGGGAACAGGCGCTCCCAGAACTTGTCGATGGGCAGCGCGAGGACCGCCACGAAGATGCCGGTGATGATGTAGATGACGAAGTCGCGGAAGACCTGCCAGCTCAGGTAGAGCATGAGGGCCAGGATGAGGAAGAAGAACACCTGGCTCTGCCGGGGCATCGGGATGCGCGTCCGGCGGGTGGGCTCGACCACGCCGCGGCCAACGAAGGGCTGGCTTCTAAGGTTTCGCGGCTCCCATTGGAACCACGAATTCCGCGAATTGCACAAAACGGCGTTCGTGGAATTTGTGCAATTTGTGGTTTGAACAGCAGGCGCGCGCGGCCAGCTTCGCTCGCCCGTCAGGATTTGCCCGTCGCCTTCTGCTCCTCGCAGATCCTGACGAAGTTCCTGAACATCGTCACGCCGTCGCGGGTGTGCTCCACCTCGGGGTGGAAGGAGAGGCCGAACAGCGGGCGCTCCTTGTGGCGCATGACCTGGATGGGCGAGGACTCGCCGCGCGCCAGGAGCTTGAAGCTGGGCGGCAGCACCGAGACCTCGTCGTTGTGGCTGGCCCACACCACGGTCCTGCGCGGGACGCCCCGGAGAATGTCGTCCTCGTCCACCACCTCGATTTCCACCTGCCCGAACTCGGCGACCTTGCCGGGCGCGGCCTGGCCGCCGAAGTGGCGCCCCATGAACTGGTGGCCGGCGCACACGCCGAGGATGGGGACGTCGAGGCGGTCGAGGTAGCTGCCGACCTGCCCCAAGCCGTCGTCGAGGCCGATGCGCGCGCCGCTGCCGGACAGCACGAGGCCGTCGACGCCGGCCGCCTCCAGGTCCGCCACCGGCGTGTCGTTGGGGACAATCTGCGTGTCCTGCTTCATGTAGCGCAGGACCCGCCCCTGGCGGTGGGTCCACTGGCTGCCGTTGTCGACCACCCAGATCTTCACGCGCCGCGCACTCCCGGGAGCCTGAAAAAGGCTGGGTGGCGGCGTCCGCAACCCGTTTCGGCGCTGCGCGGCGTGGTCGCAGGAGGCCTGCGCGCAGCACCGGCCCTCCTGGCAGTCGCCCTCCTGGCCGGGTGCCTCCACGCCGCCTCCCCGCCCCGCGTCGTCCACGCCGCCCGCGGCCCCCCGACCCCTCGTTCGCCTACGAGGCCCGCGGCTGCGACGGCTACCTGCTGCCCTCCTGGGCCGCACATGTTCGGCCGCAACCCTTTTCGGGGATGCTCCTCCTGGGCTCCTTCTGGCAATGGAGCGGGGAGTCCTTGCGGTGGCGATGGTCGCCTTGGCGGCGGCGGGGTGCCTGCAGGCTCCCCTGCTCACCGCGCTGCCCACGGAGCCCGCGCTGCCCGCGCCCGAGACGTTCGCGGACAGCCACGACGGCTGCACCGGCTACCTGCTGGCGATGCTCATCGACCCGGTGCGCACCGACGCGGTGCTGCCGCCCGGCTTCCACCTGCGCGACCCGCGCGAGTTCCTGCGCGGCGTGGGCACCGGCCAGGCGCTCCTGCTGGTGGCGGCCACGCGGTGCGCCCCCACGGCGGAGCAGCCGCTGTGGCGCGACGCCACCGCCGCCATCTTCGTCCAGGCCCCCGCCGTGGACGGGGAGCGCCCGCCCGCCGACTACGACGTCTACGAGGTGGAGCACTACAGTCCGGAGCCCGCCGTGCAGGCCCGGCTGCGCGCCTGGGGGTGGCCCGTGGCCAACGTGAGCCTGGAGGAGGAGGGGAAGGCCGAACTGCGCGCCCAGGCCAGCGCCTTCGTCTTCGCGGCCGGCCGCGAGCCCGCGCCCCCGCCCCTGCCCGACCTGGCCGGCGATGCGCTGCTGCGCTTCGGGGGCACCACGGCGCCCGAGGTGGCGGTGGGGTCCCACCCGGCGGTGCTGCGCATCTGGCGCGAGACCCCGACCGGCCTAGCCCACCTCGACCACTCCACCAGCCTGCCCCTGGGCGGCGGCAGCGGCTACTGCTCCTTCCGCCCCAACAGCACCCTGGCCCGGCTCACCGGCACCACCACCTGCGCGTCCCCCCGCCCCGCCGTGTGGGAGCCCGAGCCTGCCCTGGTGGCAACCTTCGCCCTCCCCCATTTCCACGCGGTCGCCGTCCTGCAGCGGGGGGTGCATGCCCAGTGAGGGCCGCGCGCGTCTGCGGCGTCCTCGCCCTGCTGGCCGCCCTCCTCCTGGTGGGGTGGTCCCCGCCCACCCTGGGGCGCACCGTCGACAGCCAGTTCCTGGGGGCCACCGCCTCGGTCGCCGTCCCCGTCAACGTCACCGATCTGGAGATCCGCGACAAGCTCGACGGCCGCACCACCTCCACGGCCGTCCCCCGCACCACCATCACCGGCTGCGGCGGGAGCGAGACGCGCTCGCGCTTCACCAGGGACGAGGCGGGCGGCTGGTTCCGCTTCCGCGAGGAGGACACCGAGAACGGCTGCGGCGAGATCCGCTTCAACACCGACGTGCCGCCCGGCGCGGCGCAGGTGCACGTGCGCTTCCGCGCCGACCGCTCGGTGCCGAGCTCGTGGGGCCAGTCGCTCCCCGTCAACGCCACGCAGGAGGTGCGCATCTACCGCGGCAACGACGGCCTGATCTCCACGCTCGCCTACTACGACCCGCACGCCACGTCGCAACTCGTGGCGAAGCCGTTCAAGTCCGACCTTGACCTCCCGCCCGACGAGACCCGCATCCACGTCGGGTGGTACTTCTGGGACCGCTCCCAGACCGTGACCACGCAGCCCTCCCCCGTGCCGGTGCCCGACGCGGTCAACAACCTGGTCAACAACCCGAGCTACCGGCAGAGCCTCTCGGCCACCGTGCGCGACGCGGTCATCCAGTTCTCCGGCGTCCCCGTCCCGCCCAAGGAGCTCTCCACCACCTACGAGGGCGCCAGCGGCAACGCGGTGCGCGAGGCCACCCACGTCACCGTCGTGGTCCCCGAGCCCACCATCCCCAAGGCGACCGTCGGCCTCGACCTGCAGGTGGCCGCCGGCCTGAGCCTGCTCCAGGTGCGCTCCCCCGGCGGCACCCTGCTGGACCCCGGCGAGGCGCAGGTGAGCGACGACCAGGGCGTGCGCCACATCACCCTCGGCCCCGACGTGGTGGGGCGCCACGGCGTCGGCCCCTACGCCTTCGAGTTCTACACCCTGACGCCCCTCACAGTGGCCCCCGCCATGGTGCCGGTCGTCGCGGTGCTGCTGGTGGCGCCCGGCCTGCTGGGCATCTACGCGGTCAACCAGGGCGTGGCGCTGCGCCGCCGCGCCGTCGGCTTCACCGTGGCCGCCGCGCGCAACTTCCTCGTCGCCCTAATCCTGGTGTCCGCCGTCTACCTCGCCGCCCTGGCGTGGGTGGTCGCCGGCCAGCGCTGGCCGCTCATCGTCGCCTTCCCCATCCAGCCCGAGGCGGCGCTCCTGCACACCGTCCTCGCCGGCTGCATCGGGGCCTTCTTCACGCTCGAGTTCCTGCGCAAGCGGCAACTGGTGCAGGTGATGGAGACGGACCTGGCGCAGAAGGCGCGCACCACCGCCGAGCTGGAGCGCTCCAACAAGGAGCTGCAGCAGTTCGCCTACGTCGCCTCGCACGACCTGCAGGAGCCGCTGCGGATGGTGGCCAGCTACACCCAGCTCCTGCAGCGCCGCTACCAGGGCCGGCTCGACAAGGACGCCGACGAGTTCATCGGCTACGCCGTGGGCGGCGCCGTGCGGATGCAGAGCCTCATCAAGGACCTCCTCACCTACTCGCGGGTCAGCACCGCGACGCGGCCGATGGGGCCGGTCGACCTGGAGGCAGTCCTTGACACTGTCCTGCTCAACCTCAAGGTCGCCACCGAGGAGGCGAGAGCGACCGTGGTGCGCGACCGCCTGCCCACCGTGGAGGGCGACCGCAGCCAGCTCGTGCAGCTCCTGCAGAACCTGGTGGGCAACGCCCTCAAGTTCCGCGCCAGGGACCGCGCCTGCCAGGTGGCCGTCTCGGTGCAGGAGACCGGCGGGCACTGGACCTTCGCCGTGCGCGACAACGGCATCGGCATCGAGCGCCAGTACTTCGACCGCCTGTTCGTCATCTTCCAGCGCCTGCACGCCCGCGACGAGTACGAGGGCACCGGCATCGGCCTGGCGGTGTGCAAGAAGATCGCCGAGCGCCACGGCGGGCGCATCTGGGTGGAATCGGAACCCGGAAAAGGGAGCACGTTCTCCTTCACGCTGCCGGCCCGGACGGGCAAGGGCTAGGTGGCACCATGGGACACCTCATCGAAATCCTGCTCGTCGACGACAACCCGGCGGACATCCGCATCATGCAGGAGGCGCTGCGGGACGCCCGCGTGGCCAACCGCCTGCACGCGGCGCGCGACGGCGTGGAGTGCATGCAGTTCCTGCGCCGCGAGGGCCCCTACAAGGACGCCCCGCGCCCCGACCTCATCCTGCTCGACCTCAACATGCCGCGCAAGAACGGCATGGAGGTGCTGGCCGAGGTGAAGGCGGACCCCGACCTGCGCGGCATCCCCACCGTCATCCTCACCTCCAGCAAGGAGGAGGGGGACGTGGCGCGCTCCTACGAGCTGCAGGCCAACGGCTACGTCGTCAAGCCGGTCGACCTGGACGACTTCGTCGAGGTGGTGGGCGGCATCGAGGAATTCTGGATTGGCGTCGTCAAGCTGCCGAAGCGGAAGTCCGGGGGATGACCGCTGACGCGGCGCGGCCGGTCCGCCTCCTGCTGGTGGAGGACAACCCCCGCGACGCGCGCCTGGTCGAGATTGCCCTCTCCGAGGCGCCCGCGTTCCGCCACGAGCTGCACCGCGCCGCCAGCCTCGCGCAGGCACGGGAGCGCCTCGGCGGCATGGACGTCATCCTCCTGGACCTCGGCCTGCCCGAGAGCCAGGGGCTCCCCACGCTGAAGGCGCTGCTGCCGGACGCGCGCGGCGTCCCCGTCGTCGTGCTGAGCGGCCAGTCGGACCCCGAGTCAGAGGCGGAGGCGATGGCGGCCGGCGCCGCCGGATACCTGCCGAAGAACCGGCTCACGGTGGCGGGGCTCCTGGATGCGGTGCAGGGCGCGCTAGGCTGATGGCTGGCCGGCGTCGCGCAACAGGGTCTCAAGGAGAAGGACCAATGCCGGAAGGTCATCCTGCACGGTCATCCAGAGGCGGTCCCACTGGATGTCATGGTAACCGTGGATGAGGCGGTGGCGCAGGCCGATGGCTTTCCGCCAGGGAATCTCGGGGTGGGCGTGCTGGAATTCCTTGGAGACGGCGTTGAGCGCCTCGCCGACGGTGGCGAGTGCGAACACGGTGGCATAGGCCTTCTCCCGGTTGCGCGGGAGGTCCTCGGCTGCGGCGCCACGCAGGAACCCGATGGCCTCGTTGGCGGCATCGAAGGCATGGCGCAACCGCACGACATCATCAGAGGTCGGCAAACTGGACCTCGGCGTGGCGCAGCACCTCGTCGCGGAAGTAGGGGCTCAACTCCTCCGGCTCGCGCAGGTCGATGCGGCGCCCGCCCACGAGCCCGGAGAGCTCGTCCTCCATCACCGCCATCTCGAAGTATCCGACACGGTCCCCCTTCTCGAACTCCACCAGGACGTCCACGTCGCTGGCCGGCCGGAAGTCGTCACGCAGCACCGAGCCGAACAGCGAGAGGCGCTTGACGTGGTGGCGGCGGCAGAACTCCGCCAAC
>JBHELM010000015.1:0-4164 GCA_046352715.1 Thermoplasmatota archaeon
GGGCTACGCCGTCTGGCAGCGGCTCTCCGGCGCCGCGCGCAGCGTGCAGAACATCGTGCGGCGCGGTGACGAAAGGCGCAAGCCGCCGCCCGACATCGACTTCGAGAAGGTCTTTGCGAGCATCGCCGAGGAGGCCAAGCGCATCCGCGCCTTCCTCACCGATGCCGAGCATTCCGCGCTCGTCCTGGTCGCCCTGCCGGAGAAGCTGCCCGTCGAGGAGACCTGCGACCTGCACGCCGCCGTCGCCGAGCTGGGCTTCACCGTCCACGCCGTCATCGTGAACAAGGTGCAGCCGGACCCGCTTGCCGGCCACGCGGAGCGCTTCGCGGCCCTCGGCAACGCCTCCGCCCGCCGCTCGTTCACCGGCAAGGCCGCGGCTGCCACGGGCGACACCCCGGCGCTATTCGAGGCGCTGCTGGCGGCGGCGGAGTTCAGCGGGGTGCGGCGCGCCATGAACCTGGCCTACATCGCCGAGCTGAAGGAGCGGCTGCCGACGCTGCCCCTCGTGGCGCTGCCGCTGTTCAAGGAGGACGTCCAGGGGCTCAAGCGGCTGCGCGAGTTCAGCGCCGCGCTCTTCGACCCATCCCTGGAATTGCAGTGATTGTGCGGCGATTCCAGTGAGCGAGCCCTGTCGGACCGCGAAGCGGCGCGAACAAACGGGAACCGTTCCGTGGGCTCCGCGGTTCAGAGCCTCGCTAGGAGTTCACTGAAAATTGCCGGAAGCTCACTGGAATTCCAGGAAGGAATCTACTGCTGGATGAGCCGGCGGGCCTGCTTGTCGTGGAGGGAGTCCTCGAGGTTGCGGTCCGTCAGGGTGATGGGGACGTGGTCCCAGCGGTTGTTGCAGTAGGTGCAGGTCACCAGGACCGACTTCTTGATGCGGTCCATCTGCAGCTTGCCAGAGACCTCGAGGGTCTTGCGCTCGCGGGTCTCGATGAGGAAGCCGGAGTCGGAGCCACACTTGGAGCAGCGGAGGAAAACCATGGAACGTTCACCCAGTTCGGCTTCCCTACGGTCCCCAAGCCTTAAAGGGTTCCGGGAAGGGCCGCCCCTGCCGAACCCCGTGCGGATGGCACCCTTTGGAGGGCAGGACGCTCCTGGCTCATCCACCTTGGACCCGGGCAAGATTGATCCCCCGTTTTCCTCCACCCCGTGCTCCCTCAAACGTCGGTCGTTCGCGGTAAGGCTGCTCCCTTCCGGGCCTGACCCGGTCCCCGCGTCGAAGGCGTTCTCCCCTCCCTCCGGAGGGTGTCCCGCCACCGCCGACCTCGAGGGACGAGGCTTCACTGTAAGACGGAGGCTTGCGCCGGACCCCGGGCGACGTGGTCAGGGGTTCGGCCGCGCCGTGTAGGCTTGCGCGGTGGGGACGCCTACCTCCCCGCCTAGTCCCGCCTGTCTCCGGGTGCCATCCGGTGTCCGGGTGGCGGGCTCGCGACGAGGGTCCTCCTCTTAAGGTTCGCTCCCAGGGCGCTTGCGCCCCTTGCGCTTGCCCGGCGGGGGGGTCCCAACCGCCTCCTCGTGCTCGATGCGGGCCGCCACGTCGAAGGGGATACCGAGGCGGTCGCGCAACTGGTCGAGCAGGATGCGCTCCTTGCGCCCCATGGCGCCGTCGGACCACACCAGGCGCACCTGGCTGGCGTAGAGGCCCAGCTTGTCGCCGGCCGGCATCGCCTCCACTGGCGCCGCGGTGGGCACGACGGCGTCGGCGATGCGGCGCCCCAGCTTCTCCAGCGGCGAGAGCGCCAGCAGGGCGAGGCCGGCGAGGATGCCGCCGACCACGATGCCGAAGGTGGACAGGTAGTTCTCGGCGATCTTGCTGATGGAGACGAAGACGCCGAGGAAGACGACGAGAACGGCGCCGCGCACGACTCCCCGCCGCAGGTGGATGTCGATGCCGAACAGGCGGTGCCGGACCAGGGCGTAGGCGACAGCGGCGGGGAGCGCCATGCGCCACAAGCCGTAGAGGAAGGTGGCCATGCGCGGCTGCGGGTCCTCCGGCGGCAGGAGGAACTCCGCGACGAGGGGGGTGGCGAGGGCGAGGGCGGTCAGGATGAGGAGGACGCGGCCACGGTACTCGACCGGGGTGTTGCGGGTGGAGCGCATGCCCTCCAAGATAGCGAAGGCGGCGGGGAGAAGGCCAGCGAGGCGTGTGACCAGGAAGGCCGAGAGCCAGAAAATTTGGGCGTGGTTCTCGAACTGCACCTGGAACGTATGAAGGAGACGGGTGGCAACCAACCCGGAATCGATGATGGCGTTCAACGTGAATGCAGAACCCACCACAAAGGCAGCACTTTCGCTGAAGCCAGTGGGGGATCGGCGTGCGCTGCGAATGAGGATCAGGCCCAGCAGGGATGACAAGAACGGGGTGCCGAAAGCCAGGGGAGAAAAGGGGCCATACTCCGTCCTTCCTGCAACGATGCATTCGACCAAGCAGGGGTTCAGAAGATAGGCAACCTGAAGCGCAAGACCCCCCGCAATCAAACCTGCCGCGAAAAGCCGGCGCCGCCAAGCCGTCGATGGAGGGTAGTAGGCCAGGAGGAAATAGCAAATCGACGGGAACAGGGCAAGCAGGACATGGTTCTGGAGAATCACCCAGAAATGCTGCCATCTGACCGAACCCTGAGCAATGGCAATGTGGTTGAGACCCAGGAACAGGATAGAAAGACCTTGGAGCAGAAGATAGATTGCGAAGGCACGGTTGACGCGGCTGGTGAAGCGGACCTTCAGGAGGAGGCCGATGAGAAAGAACAGGAAAGTTGCCGCCACGAACTGAGTGGCGACATAGAACTCCCCTCGCACGCGTCCGCCACCTCAGGGGTGCGAATAAACCCGCTCGACTGCCGGTCGGCCGAGGGGCAGCCAAGTGGCGAGGGCGGGGCAGGCCTTGGCGCCTTCGGGGGGCGTCCGGCGCAGGCTGGCGAACAGCAACGCCCCAGCCAGGATGGCCACGGCGCCGCCCGCGAACCCGGGCCAGGGGACGGGGAGGCCGAAGGGGCCGGTCTTCTTGGCAGTGGTTTCGAAGGCGAGCAGGCCCCACTTGGTGTCGCCGACGTTCGCTTTCTTGGCCAGGACCGCGAACTCCAGCACCTTGACCCCCTCCACCGCGTCGGCGGGGACGTGGAAGTGGAAGAGTTGCGTCAGGGTGGGCTGCCCGGCGGCCAGGGTGTCCGCCTTGGTCGTCGGGGTGTCCCATGCGACGGCCGCGGTCGCGTTGAAGGCGGTCGTGAGGTCCACGGTCGTGTTGGAGGTCTGGCCGCTGCGGGAGAACGTGACCATGATGGTCGCCTCGACGCCGGCCTCCACGAGGATGCCCGCGCTGACGTAGGACGAGAACTGCATCGTTGCCGTGGCCACCACGCCCTCCTTCTCGAAGCTCAGGGTGCTGGAGTCGTGGCACAGAAGGGGAGCGCTGACCTTCGTCTTGCAAGTGGCGGCGCAGCCGTGGGCAATGTCATGACACGCATCTGCTGTCGGAACCACAAGGCTCAGGGCGAACACGGACAACGGGAGGGCGGCGGTCACCAAGACGAGGCGCCGGAGCAGGGCCATGGAGCGGCCAAGGGCAACTTGCATATAATTTGAGGAGCAGCGGAGCCATCGTTCGCCAGGAGCAACTCAAACGGGCTGGAAACCACGAGAAAAACCGGGCAAGGAAAGGGAAAAGGGAATCCAGGAGGATTATTCCTGGGAGCGGACGCGCAGGGTGACGAAGGCCGCGCCGACGGCCGCCACGGCGACGAACGCCATGACGTAGAGGGAGAAGTTGTCGTGGGAGACGCCCATGTTGTCCTCGAAACCCCTGCAGCCACGAATCCAGTCATGGCACGCTGCCGCGCCGGGAGCGAACGCGACGAGGGAGAGGGCGGTCAGGCCGAGGGCCAGCAGGCATGCGAGACGTGGGGTCTGCATGGGGCGGCGCGACTTGGGTAGGCTATTTCATTCCCGCCGTGAAGAGTGGGGGCGTTCTTTAGAACACTCGTTGGCCTGTAGACATTGTGCCGCACTTTTCGGCAACGGACGGTCACAGATTTCCTAGAATTTCTTGCGCTGGAACCGAATCCGCGCCATCCGCGAAATCCGCGGTTGGGTAGGGCCGAAACGGCCGCTGGACGCCAAAAAACCCATCTTGCCGCCCCCGCCTCGCGCGCCCGGTGCCCCCCCCAG
>JBHELM010000016.1:0-4040 GCA_046352715.1 Thermoplasmatota archaeon
CGCACCACGGCGCGCCACGAGGCGACGGCGACGACGCCGCACAGGACCGCGACGGCCCCGGCGCTGATGGCCGCCGCCTGGAGGCCGGGCTCCACGCCCCTTCGAGACCGGGGGGATGGAAAAGCGTTCCTGGAATTCCAGCGATCCTGCGTGGATTCAGTGACGCGTCCCGACGCCCATCACTGGAACCGCCGAAGAGCCGCTGCAGTCCCAGGTCAAGCCTTGGTGGCGTCGCGGACCGTCTCGGCCACGTCGTGCGCGGCCTGCTTGACGTGCTTGGCCAGGAGCTTGCGGTCCTTGCGGGTCGCCTTCTCGGCCCGCTTGGCCTTGGCCTTGACGACCTTGACCGCCTTGGCGGTGGCGGCCTTGGCCTTCTTCTCGACGGTCTTGCCCGCCTTGCGGAGCGTCTTCTTCACCTTGCGCTTGGAGGGGAGCTCCATGCGCGGGCATCGCGGCCCCAGGCCAAGAACCTGGCGAAGCGGTCGCCCGCCCTGGGCGTGCTGCCGGCCGGCGCGGGACGGGCCTACTTGCCCTTCTTCCCCGTCTCCTCGTCGGTGCGGAAGTCGGTGTCGATGGGCTCCTGGCCCGCCTCGTCCGGGTTGCCGGTCCACGCGCCGCCCGCGCCACCGGAGGCGGGGCCGCCGGGGCCGGCGCCGGCCTGGCCAGCCTGGTCCTTGTACATCTCCAGAACGGCGGGCTCCATCGCCTTGTGCAGCGCCTCGGTCTTCGCCTTGAGCTCCTCCGCGGGGGCCTCGGCATCCTCCAGCAGCTTGGTGAGGTCGGCCAGCGCGGCCTCGACGCCCGCCTTGTGCGCGCCCAGCTTGTCGCCGGACTCCTTGACGAGGTTGCCGGCGGCGAAGGCGGCCTGGTCGGCTTGGTTGCGCGCCTCGACTCGCTCGCGGAACTTGGCGTCCTCGGCGGCGTGCTCCTCGGCGTCCTTGCGCATCCGCTCGACCTCGGCGTCCGACAGCTTCGTGCTGCCCGACACCGTGATCTTCTGCTCCTTGCCGGTGCCCTTGTCCTTGGCGGCCACGTGCAGGATGCCGTTGGCGTCGATGTCGAACGTGACCTCGATCTGCGGGATGCCGCGCGGCGCCGGCGGGATGCCGTCGAGGACGAACCTGCCGAGGCTCTTGTTGGCGGCGGCCATCTGGCGCTCGCCCTGCAGGACGTGGATCTCCACCTGGCTCTGGCGGTCGGCGGCGGTCGAGAACACCTGGGACTTCTTGTGCGGCACCGTCGTGTTGCGCGGGATGAGCTCGGTGCGCACGCCGCCCAGCGTCTCGATGCCGAGCGTGAGCGGGGTGACGTCGAGCAGCACGATGTCCTTCTCGACCTCGCCGCTCATGATGCCGGCCTGCACGGCGGCGCCCAGCGCGACGCACTGCATCGGGTCGACGCCGCGCACCGGCTTCTTGCCGAACATCTCCTCCACGAACGCCTGCACCAGCGGGATGCGGGTCGGGCCGCCGACCAGGATGACCTTGTCGATCTTCTCCTTGGGCACGCCCGCGTCCTTGAGGGCGTTCAGGCACGGCTGCCGGGTGCGCTCGACGATGGGCCGGACGAGCTCCTCCAGCTTGGCGCGGTTCAGCGTCAGCTCCAGGTTCTGCGGCCCCTTCTTGGGGTCCACCGCGAGGAACGGCAGCGAGAGGGTGGTCTGGGTCATGCCCGACAGCTCCATCTTGGCGCGCTCGGCGGCGTCGCGCACGCGCTGGAGGGCGGCGCGGTCGTTGCGGACGTCGATGCCGGTCTTCCTCTGGAACTCGGCGCCGAGGAAGTTGATGATGGCGTCGTCCATGTCGGTGCCGCCGAGCTGGGTGTCGCCGTTGGTGGAGAGCACCTCGAAGACGCCGCCGCCCATCTCCATGATGGTGATGTCGAACGTGCCGCCGCCCAGGTCGTAGACCGCGATGGTCTCGTCGTTGTCCTTGTCGAGGCCGTAGGCGAGCGCCGCCGCCGTGGGCTCGTTGACGATGCGCTTGACCTCAAGCCCGGCGATGCGGCCGGCGTCCTTGGTGGCCTGCCGCTGGTCGTCGTCGAAGTAGGCCGGGACGGTGATGACCGCCTCCTTGACCTCCTCGCCCAGGAACGCCTCCGCGTCGGTCTTGATCTTCTGCAGGATGAAGGCGGAAATCTGCTGCGGGCTGTACGACTTGTCGTCGATGGTGACCGTGTACTTCTGGCCCATCTTGCGCTTGATGCGCTGGATGGTGCGCTCCGGGTTCAGCACCGCCTGGCGCTTGGCGGCGTCGCCGACCAGGACCTCGCCGCTGTCCTTGGCGAAGGCGACGATGCTGGGGAAGTTCTTGCCGCCGTACACGTTGCCCTCCGCGGAGGGGATGATGCGGGGCTTGCCGCCCTCCATCACCGCGGCTTCGCTGTTGGTGGTGCCGAGGTCGATGCCGATGATGCGTGCCATGGTCTTTTCTCCTGTTGCAGGTCCAGTGCGGAGCCTGTCGTTGCAAGACGGTCAGTTAGGACTTCTATAAGAAACTTATTGGAAGTGCCAGACCTCGGCAGAATGGCTGCTCAGAGGGAAATCGGCAGGCGGCCTCTCTGGCGGCAAGAACGCCTCGGGCGAATCTTGGCCGAGATTCGCATGCGAACCAAACGGCAAGATATGTCAGTTTTTAGTACCATGAGCGTCCGCAGTGCAGTCTCGCAAGCCCGCGCCGCAGCCCACGGCAGCCGTCAAGACCGACACCATCGTCGACGCCGCGAAAGCCCTGCGTGTTGCCACAGCCGACCAAATCGGAGAGTGGGTCCGCAAGCGTGAGGTTAAACTGCCCAGGGCGACCCTTTACCGTCTGCTGGCCAAGGCGGTAACGGCCAGGCAACTGAATTTCCTCGAGATGGACGGAAGGCGATTGTACTATGCCAGCCCAACCATTGCACTGGCAGTGGAAGAACGCCAAGCGCCAATAGCAATCTCCTTGCCGCGCAAGTTGCAGGAAGAACTAGACCGCTTCGTCACCAAGCAAGGGGCCAGGGAAAAGTCATTTGTCGTCGTGGTTCGAGCGCCTGGGTAGCCTCTGGCGTTACCCAAAGCTGCTGCGCCAGCAACGGGGTCAGCCATCACGGCAACTGCGGCCCGCCCTTCATTCATCCAAGCTGGCGGCCTAGGTGCTACCCGGCGACACCGGATTGTTTGCGTCCCTGAATCCCGCACCCGTCACTGCAGCGTCCCCCGCCCCCGGCAAGGTGTCGCCCAGTGTGGGTTGGGGGTGCCGGGTGGCTTCCTGGATGCCCGCTTCTTCCAAGATGCGTTCCACCAAGTCGCAGAACCGCTCCACGTTGCGCTCCAGCAAGTCCAGCACCTCCTGCTCCGCCGGCCCCCGGCTTGGAGCAGCCTTGAGGAAGCCGACCCCCATACGGAGCGGGGTCAGGGGAGTGCGAAGGTCGTGCGCGAAGCCCGCGATCAGATCGGCGCGCGTGCGCGCCGTCTCGGCCTCCGCTTGCGCCTGCGCCAACTGGCGCAGCATCTCCGCGCGCTCCCGGGTCGCGGCGTGCCGCTCGATGGCGTACCGGATGGCGTGCCGCAGTCCAGCGGGTGTGACCTCGTCCTTCATCAAGAAGTCCTGCGCCCCCCGCTTGACCCCTTCGCGCGCCACCGCCTCGTCGTCCAGGCCACTGAGGATGACAATCGGCACGTCTGGCGCCGCGGCGTGCAATTCCAGGAAGGTGTCAAGGCCGGCGCTGTCGGGCAAGTTGAGATCCAGCAGCACGACGCCATGGCCACGCCCCGGCCGGCCAATGCGCTGCTTGGCCTCCGCAAGCCGTTCGGCCCAGTCGATGTGGAACCCGCTCGCCTCGCCGGCCAAGGCGCGCTCCACCAACTCGGCGTCGTCGGGATTATCCTCGACGAGGAGGATGTCGAGCTCCTCGTTGTCCACTCACGCACCGCCGCTGGGCTTCCTGGGGAGGCGCACCGTCTGGGCCCAGTACTGGTGCAGGCAGGCGATGACCCGTTTGAGCGCCTCGTAGTCGGAAGGCTTGGCGATGTGGCTGCTGGCGTGCAGGCGGTAGCTGCGCACGAG
>JBHELM010000017.1:0-9736 GCA_046352715.1 Thermoplasmatota archaeon
GCCACGTAGGTCCCCATTGCCACTGCGCCGGTCCCGATGATGAGTTTCAGGAAGGAGGAGCTCCACGCCACACTCGCACCAGATGTGGGAATTGCAAATAAGTTCCGCTTCCTTGGGCGTTCACCCAAACTCCGCCGAGCAGGGATTCCAAGGATTGCGGGGATTGGATGGGTCGAGCCTTTCTCTGAGAGAATCCCCGCAATCCTGGAATCCCTGCTGGTCGTGGGCGGGAGTTGGGTTCAGGTGCAAGCCGCTTTCTACGCTGCTTCCGCGCCTTCCGGCTCCTCCGGCGGCTCCTCGCCAAGCCGGACAGGAACCTCGACCTCCATCAGGTCAAACCGCTCATCCAACTGCCGCAGCAAATCCAGCACGGCCTCGGCGTAGGCGGCGCGGTCGTGGTTGACCTTGGGCGCGTCGCGGTCGTGGGGCAGGAACTCGGGCGCCACCACCGTGGCCAGGGTCGGGACGCCGGGGACCCACTGCGCGAGCGGGGCGGGGCCGCGGCTGTGGCCCTCCTCGTCGGTCTGCGTGAGGTACTCGTAGAGCGGGTGCGACAGCAGCAGGTCGTCGAGTGCGGGGTTGGTGACGTGGCGCGCCATCCACGACGACACGATTTCCTGGGGGGCGAGCCAGCCGGGGGCGTCGGGGCAGTCCACGATGAGCAGCCGCTCGTCCTCGGAGGCGGCGAGCGACTCCTTGGTGAACCCCTGGTCGGGGAGGAGGTGGCAGACGGTGCCGCCGCCCTCCAGCAGGAACGGCAAGGCGTCCTCGCGCCAGAACGGCTCGCGCCCGACGAGGTGCAGCGGCCCGCAGCCCTGGCAGAGCGGGCTGCGCAGGACGGCGGCGAGGCTGCGCCACGGCGGGGTCATGCCGCCTCCCAGGTGCCGAGGAAGCCGGGGCGCGGGTCGGCCGCGGTCGGCAGCGGGTCGTCGGGCAGCACCAAGAGGTCCAGCGGCGCGTCGCGGCGGGGCGGCCACGCGGCCGGCAGCTTCGCGAGGGCGCGGCCGTTCCAGGTCGCCATCCGCAGCAGCTCCTCGACGCTGAGCGCGCGGTCCCACTGCCGCAGCAGGGCGAGGTCGGCGAGCAGGTTGCCGTCGTTGAGCATCCCGTTGTCGGTGCCCACCGCCACGGCCACGCCCGCGTCGAGGAGGCGGCGGATGGGGGTCTTGAGGCCGAACCAGGCGTTGGAGCGCGGGCAGACGGCGACCGCGACCCCGTCGCCGGCGAGCGCCTCCGCCTCCGCCTTGGTCGCCTGCGTGCAGTGGACGAGGAAGTCCGGCTCCAGCGCGAGCAGGGGCTCCAGCGGCTCGTGCTTGGCCTCGCTGGCGTGGAGCGCGACGGTCCTGCGCCGGCGCCGCGCCGCCTCCGTCCACGCCTCGACGTCGTCGGGGTCCTCGAAGTCGCGGCGCGCCGACAGCCCGAGGCCGTCCGCGACCTGGAACAGGTCCTCCGCCTCCTCCGCGTCGAAGGTGTTGTGCGTCGGGCGGCCGAGGATGACGGGCCGCGCCCCCAGCTCGTCCGCGATGCCGCGCAGCAGCCGCGCCCCCTCCACGCCGCCCTCGCGGAAGTCGAGGAACGCGGCGGTGCCGATGGCGGCCATCTCGTTGCAGCAGCCCTGGATGCCGGCCAGCACCTCCGTCGGGTTGGCGCCGCGGAGGCGCTGGTGCTTCCAGCCCCCGGGCCCCACCAGCTCGGCGACGGTGCGGGGCTTGCCGGGGGCGTTGCGCAGGAAGGCGTCCGCGACGTGGGTGTGCGCGTTCACGGGGGCGGGGACGATCCAGCCCGTCGCGTCCGGCCTCCCGGGCGGCGCTCCCTCCCCCCACGCCGCCGCCCGGCCGTCCACCACCTCGAGCCAGCCCTCCACCGCCTCGTGGCGTTGCAGGATGCGGCCGGCGAAGAGGGGCACACGCCGCGGACCTGCGCGGGACGCAAAGCCTTGCTGGCAACGGGGCACGGGTGTGGCAGGAGCGGGGATGCTGGGGGCACCACCCCGACGAACCACGGAAGGCGCGGAAGGGACGTTGCCTCCGCGCTTTCGCGGGCTTCCGCGGTTCGGACCAGCATCGCAACCCAAGCACCGCCAATGACGCGAACGAGGAGAACATTCCCTGTTGTTCGCGGGTTTCGCGGTCCAGGAGGCCCCGGACGCTCCGCCTTGGAGGTGCCGCAGCGTTTTCACACCGCCCACGTTGCAGCCGCCGTGCGGGACCGCATCCTGGCCATCGACGAGGGCACCACCGGCGTCACGGCCCTGGTCCTCGCCGGCCGCAGGGTGGTGGGCCGCGCCTACGCCGAGCTGCCCCAGTCCTACCCCCGGCCCGGCTGGGTGGAGCAGGACCCGCGCGCCATCCTCGACACGGTGCGCTCCGTCGGTCGCCGCGCGCTGCGGGACGCCAAGGCAGCCCCCCGCGACGTCGCCGCCGTGGGCATCACGAACCAGCGCGAGACGACGGTGCTGTGGGACCGCCGCACCGGGGAGCCCGTCGCCCCCGCCATCGTGTGGCAGGACCGCCGCACCGCCGCGCGCTGCCAGGAGTTGCGCCCCGACTGGGAGGGGCAGGTGCGCCGCCGCACCGGGCTCGTCCTCGACCCCTACTTCTGCGCGACGAAGCTGGAGTGGCTGCTCGGGCGCCGGGGCCTGCGGGCGCGGGCGGGGCGCGGCGACTTGGCGTTCGGCACCGTCGACGCCTGGCTCGCGTCCCGGCTCGCGGGGCGCCACTCCACGGACCCGACGAACGCCAGCCGGACGCTGCTGTGGGACATCCACCGCGGCGCGTGGGATGCGGAATTGCTGGGGCTGTTCGGCGTCCCGGAGGCGGTGCTGCCCGAGGTCGTGCCCTCCAGCGGCGTGGTCGGGGAGACCGGCGCGTTCGGCGGCTCCATCCCGGTCGCGGCCCTCGTCGGCGACCAGCAGGCGGCGCTCTTCGGCCAGGGCTGCACCCGGCCCGGCGAGGCGAAGACCACCTACGGCACCGGCGCGTTCCTGCTCCAGAACACGGGCGCGGGGGCCTTGCAGAGCCACCACGGGCTGCTCGCCACCCGCGCCGCCTCCCCCGACGTACGCGCCCAGTTCGCCCTCGAGGGCTCCGTCTTCACCGCGGGCGCCGCCATCCAGTGGCTGCGCGACCAGGTGGGCTTCGCCGCCTCCGCGCCCGAGGTGGACAAGCTGGCGGCGCAGGTGCCGGACACCGCCGGCGTGCAGGTGGTCCCCGCCTTCACGGGCCTCGGCGCCCCGCACTGGGACCCCGACGCCCGCGGCGCCATCCTGGGCCTCACCCGCGGCGCCGACCGCCGCCACCTCGCGCGCGCCGTGCTGGAGTCCATCGCGCTCCAGTCCACCGAGGTGCTGCTCGCGATGCAGAAGGACTCCGGCCACGCCCTGCCGCGCCTGCGGGTCGACGGCGGCGCCGCCAAGAGCGCCCTCCTGCTCCAGATGCAGGCCGACCTCCTCCAACGCCCCGTGGTGCGCCCCGCCAACCTGGAGACCACCGCGATGGGCGCCGGGATGCTCGCGGGCCTCGCCGTGGACCTGTGGACGCTGGCCGGCGTGCGCGCCAAGCACCCGGGCGACACGGTGGTCAAGCCCAAGGCGAGTCCCGCCGAGGCCCATCGGCGGATGGCGGCGTGGTCCCGCGCGGTCGCGGCGACACGGGCGTTCACGGCTCCCTGACCGAGCCACGGATTGCACGGAGGCCACGGACCCAGGCTGCAACACCCAGCCCACAGGGTGACCGCGGATTCGACGGATTGCGTGGACCGCACGAATCCGCGGCCATCCGCGAAATCCGCGGTTTGGGAGTCGGCGAATTTCACCCACGAAACCGCGGATGACGCGGATTTCCGCGGATGAACCAGAATCCGTGTCATCCGTGGAATCCGTTGTTCGGCGACGAATCACCCAAACTTGAAGAGCCGCCTGCGGCGTGCGCTGCGCGTGGCGGAGCCGGAAGGGGTGGAGTTCTCCGAGGCGGTCGAGCGGCGCGTGCGCTGGACGACCGCGCTCGCCGTCGGCCTG
Source organism: Thermoplasmatota archaeon (assembly GCA_046352715.1). Taxonomy (GTDB): domain Archaea; phylum Thermoplasmatota; class E2; order JACPAO01; family JAHFTW01; genus JAHFTW01. The sequence continues at coordinate 4,016 of JBHELM010000017.1, forward strand.
CTGGTGGCCGGCGCCGTGGCCGGGAGCCTCGTCGGCCTGCTGGGCCCGCAGACCTCGCTCGACGGCCGCGCGCACGGCACCCCGCAGACCGACGCGCAGGAGGCGGGCAGCATCCTCGGCCTCGCCGCGACGTGGGCGATGCTGGGCACCTTTTTCCTCGGCTGGGCGTGGACCGGGGTGCCGCTGATGATGCGGTGGCGGGCGCACCGCGTCGGCGTCCACAACTGGGTGAGCCTCGGCGTCCTTGCCTTGGCGCTCTTCCACACCTTCGAGTTCACGGCGTTCGGCGACCTGCGCGGCTGGCTCTCCGGCTGGCTCAGCAACCTGCTCCTGCTCGCGCTCTTCGCGACGGGGTGGTGGCGCGCCACCTGGGCCCGCCGCTGGGGTCGCGGCACCTGGCGCGTCGTCCACTGGGAGCTGGCGCTCGGGGCGCTGGCGCTGGCGTTCCTGCACTGGCTCCTCATCGAGCACGGCAAGGGGGCGCTCGGCATCCCCGAGGGGTCCTGAGCGGCGCGGCGCCTACGCCACGCGGGGCTCCGTCTCCGGCCCGTCGCGGAGGCGGCGCGCAATCCAGCGGGGGGGCTTGTAGGCGACGTAGACGACGGACGAGGCGAACAGCGCCACGACCATGTTGGCCATCTGCCACGCCTGCTGCGTCGCGGGGTCCCGGCTCAGGCCCGTCACGGTGCCCACCAGGCTCGACCCGAACCAGACGACGAGAGCCGCCGACACCATGGCGATGCGGTACTTCTGCTCCCGGCCGTCGAGCCGGAAGTAGAGCAGGAAGAAGGCGGCCGCGGAGACCAGCGGCGGCACGGCCACCAGCAGCCCGAACAGGAGCCCCTGCAGCGGGTTGGTCTGGATGCGCTGGCCGCTGGCGTCGAGGAACGTCTTCGCGCCGCCGTCGGGGGGGACGCCCCAGCCGGAGATGTGGGCCGCCATGAGCAGGTATTCCAGCCAGACGATCATGACGAGGAAGTAGGCAGCGACCGCGCCCAGGACCCAGCGCTTGCCGGTGTAGAGGTAGAGCAGGTAGTAGACGAGGCCCGCGATGGCGGCGAAGATGACGATGAGCAGCGCCTGCACCAGCACGAGCATGACGTCGAAGGTGTCCAGCCCCAGCATGGACAGGATGGCGACCAGGGGCGTGAAGACCGACAGGCCGGCCAGCCCGTACCACCAGGCCTGGAACATGCGCTGGGCGAGCTGCCCCTGGGGCGAGACGGGCCGGCGGCCCACCTGGTACCCGACGGCGGCGTACACGATGGTGGAGGCGACGGCCAGCCCGATGGAGATGGGGAGGTACGGGTCGGCCATCAGACCAGCTCCTGGGCGCGCTGCTGGATGGAACGCCGCGCGGCGCCGCCGCTGATGTTCTCGACGCCGGCGAAGGCGCTCTGGATGACGATGCCGTGGTCGGTCATCTCCAGCAGGCGGTACCTGCGGTCGTGCGCGCCGCCGCGGAACTTGAGGACGTTGCAGGCCTTCTGCATCTCGCCGCCCAGGTACTCGAAGGTGACGAAGACGCCGGGCTCGCCCGCCTGCACGCCGGCGGCCAGGAAGTGCAGGCCGAGGGTGGTCTTGCCGGTGCCGGGGCTGCCCGCCACGAGCGTGGCGTCCCCCGGCAGGAACCCGCCCCCGACCATCGCGTCGAGCCCGGCCACGCCGGTGCTGAGGCGGCCGGCCGGGGCGGGGGCAACGGTCATGCCTTGGCCCCCCGCCTGGCGAGGTCGCGGAAGTGCTGCTCGATGGCCCTCTGCACCTCGCCCTCCCGCTTGCGGTCGAAGACCAGGATGGTGTGGGCGCCCGCCTTCCTCTCCTGGATCAGGCCGAGGGAAAGGTGGCCGGCGATCTCCTTGCGCAGCGCCGCGACGTTGGTGCCGAGGCGGGTCGCCAGCCCCTCGATGGTCTCGAGGACGCCGGGGTTGTCGTGGGAGAAGACGAGGACCTGGACCTTGAGGTCGGTGGCGACCCAGAGCTCCATGATCTTCGAGAATGCCGGTTCCTTGCCGTTGCCGTTGGTGGTCATGCGCGTCCCCCGTCGAACTCGATTTCCAGCGCCCCGTCCTTGGCGAGGCTGGGCTCGCCTGCCGCCTGCACCTTGCTGCCGTGCGTGGCCGTCAGCATCCCCTCCAGGAGGCCGACCACAAGCGCGACGGTGCCGCGGCTCTCCAGGCTGACCTGCGGCGCCAGCCCGACCCGCACGCGCAGCCGCCCCTCGCGCCCCGCGGCGCCGGCCTCCAGCCCGAGGAGGGCGGCCACGGCGCGCACCGCCTGCCCGGCGTCCGCGGGGCGGTCCTGCGCCGCCAGCGCGAGGCCCTCCTCGTAGGCGCCGTAGTGGACGAGGCTGTAGATGGCGCCGGGGCCCAGCACCTCGCCCATGCGCTGCAGGACGCCCGCCATCGCCTGCACGGCGGTGGGGGCCTGCACGCTCGCCGCCTTGGGGAGTGGGTGGGGGGCCGTGGCGGGCGTCAACGCGGTCCCCCCAGCGGCGGCTTGGCCAGAAACCTTTCCAGCGTCTGCTGGATGCGGTCGGAGTTGAACGGCTTCTGGATGAACCCGTCGGCGCCTAGGCGCTGCGCGGTCTCCTGGATGCTCTCCGAGGCGGTGAACGGCAGGACGCGCACGCCGCGCAGGGAGGGGTCGGCGCGCACCTCCCGCACCAGGCGCTCCAGGTCGAGGCCGGGCATGTTGACGTCCTGCAGCAGGAGGTCGGGGCGGGCCTCGCGCACGGTGGTGACGGCGAAGCCCGCGAGCTTCAGCACGTCCTCGTTGCTCTCCAGGATGTCCGCGTCGTCGTCGGCGACCACGATGCGGCTCATGCGGCGGCGCCTCCCCCCCTGGAGGGCTGGTCGTCGCCGAGGGTGAAGAAGAACGTCGCGCCCTTGCCGGGGGCGGCCTCGGCCCACGCGGTGCCGCCGTGGCGGGCGACGGCGCGCGCGACGGTGGCGAGCCCGATGCCGGTGCCGGCGAAGTCGGCGGGGGGGTGCAGGCGCTGGAAGAGCTGGAACAGGCGGCCGCTCTGCTGCATGTCGAAGCCGACGCCGTTGTCGCGCACGACGTAGGTGCGGGGGCGCCCCGGCAGGCGGCCGAAGGCGATGGCGGCGCCGCGGCGGTGGGCCGAGAACTTCCAGGCGTTGCCGAGCAGGTTGGCGAGCGCGATGCGCACGATGGCGGGGTCGGCGGCGGCCCACAGGTGGCGCGGCACGCTGAGGCGGACGCGGCGGCCGGGCTCGCGCTCCTGCAGCTCGGCCAGGACGGAGCGCGCCAGGGCGGCGAGGTCGACGCGCTCGCGGCGCACCGGCATGCGGGTGACGCGGCTCATGTGGAGGATGTTCTGGATGATGAGGCCCATCCGCTGCACCGCGGCGTGGATGCCGTTGAGCGCCTTCAGGCCGTCCGGGCCGAGGGCGTCGGCGTGGCCGACGCGCAGGGTGTAGGCGTAGTTCTCGATGATGGTCAGCGGCGTGCGCAGGTCGTGGCTGACGGTGTAGCTGAACGCCTCCAGCTCCTTGTTCGCCTCGGCGAGGCTCAGGACCCGGGACGCGAGGGCGTCGCTCATCGCCGCCATGGCGGCATCGCGCGGCGGGTCTGGGGGGAGGGGCGCCGGCCCCCGCTGGCTCCTGGCGGCGCCCTTGGCGCGCGCCTCGACCGTGGCGACATTTCAGCCGCCCTCGGGTGGGGCAGCCGATAACCGTTCGCCCCAAACTATGTGAAGGACGCCTGGCCAGGAGGGCTGGCTACGCCTTGGCCGCCTTCAGGGCCTGCGCCAGGACTTCCATGCCGCCGTCCACCTGGGCGGCCGTGACGGTGAGCGGGGGGATGAAGCGGAGGCTGGACTTGCCGCAGCCGAGGGTGATGAGGCCGCGCCTCCACGCCTCCTTCTCCACGGTGTCGCGCAGCTTGGGGTCGGGGGCGCCCGTGGCGTCCACGAACTCGAGGGCGCGCATCAGGCCGAGGCCGCGGTGGTCGCCGACGCCGGGGTGCCCCTCGCGCAGCTCGTCCATCCGCTTGCCCATGCGCTGGCCCATCCGGGCGGAGTTGGCGACCAGCCTCTCGTCCTCGATGACGTCCAGGGTCGCCAGGCTGGCGGCGCAGCCGACGAGGTTGCCGCCGTAGGTGTTGCTGTGGCGGCCCCTCTCCCCGAAGTCCAGCTCGGCGCGGGCGACGGCGGCGCCGATGGGGAAGCCGGAGCCCATCGCCTTGGCGACCGAGACGATGTCCGCCTCGACGCCGAAGTGCTCCGCCGCGAACATCTTGCCGGTGCGGCCGAAGCCGGTCTGCACCTCGTCGGCGATGAGTTGGATGCCGTGCGCGTCGCACAGCTTGCGCAGCGCGGCCGGGAACTGCTTCGGCGGGACGACGTAGCCACCCTCGCCCTGCACCGGCTCCCAGAAGACGCCGGCGGTGTCCTGGGGCGGCAGGATGGTCTCCATCAGGCCCTCGATGTAGTCCAGTGCCCGGTTGCTCAGCTCGGCGGGGTCGGCGTAGCCGTCGACCTTCCACACGTTGCGGTACGGGTTGGGGAAGGGGGCGTGCACGACGCCGCCCATCATCCCGAAGAAGCCGGCGCGGTGCCGGGTCTTGCTCGCCGTCAGGGCGAGGCTGCCCTGGGTGCGGCCGTGGAACGCGCCGAGGAACGCGAGGAAGAGCGGTCGGCCGGTGCCGTTCTTGGCGAGCTTGATGGCCGCCTCGTTGGCCTCCGTCCCCGACTGGCAGTAGAACACCTTGCTCTTGCCCGGCACGGGGACGAGCTTCGTGAGGCGCTCCGCGAGCCGGGTCTGGAGGTCGTAGTAGAAGTCGGTGCCCGCGAAGTGCATCATCCGCGCCGCCTGCTCCTGCACCGCGGCGACCACGCGGGGGTGGCAGTGGCCGGTGTTGAGGACGCCGATGCCGCTGGCGAAGTCGAGCAGGCGGTTGCCGTCCACATCCTCCACGACGCAGCCACGCGCCACCGCCCCCACCAGCGGCGCCGTCTTGGTCGTCGTGACCATGTACGCCTCGTCGCGCTTGACGATGGCCTTGGCCTTGGGGCCGGGAATCGGGGTCTTGACGAGCGGGGCGGCCTCGGTTCCGGTGATGGGCATGCGCGTCTCCTGCGGATTTCGCAAGAGGCCGTAGCCTCCTGTCGGGATAGCCCTGCCGGTCCGTCGCAGCGCACGCGTCTACGGATTTCGTTGGGGACGTTGCGCCCCTCATGCGCTCCGGTGGGTGCCTGGCCATCGAGGAGCAGCGTCTTCGCAGCGACGGTGTCGCAAAACCTTCTTGCAGCCCCGGGGCTCGGCCGCCCGGTGAGCCAAGCCGCCCCGCGCGTCGCCATCGTCATCCCCACCGCGGACCCGGAGCGGGAGCCGACGCGCACCGCCATCGCCCAGGCGCGCAGGACGACGGCGCACCTGGACGTCTCCATCCACGTCATCACCTCCTCGGGGCCCGGGTTCCGCTTCTCGCGCAGCGTCAATCGGGGCATGGACGAGGCACCGGACGCAGACGCCTGGATCCTCCTGAACGACGACTGCTTCATGGACGAGGGCTGGGTGCAGCAGATGCTCGACACCGTGCGCTGCCACCCCGAGGCCGGCGTCGTGGGCGCCCTGCTGCGCTTCCCCGACGGCCGGGTCCAGCACGCCGGCGGCTACCTCACGGGGCCCCTTCCGTTCCTGCTGCACAACGCCTTCGCCAACCGGGCGCCGCTGTGGGCGCTGCGCCAACTGCGCCGCC
>JBHELM010000018.1:0-3039 GCA_046352715.1 Thermoplasmatota archaeon
AGGGCCAGAAAAGCACGCGCCGTGCAGCTAAGCCTTCACGCCATCCGGCCACAAGACCAGGATCCACGTGTCGCCGCGGGTCTTGGGGAGGTGGCGGCTGCCGGGCTTCATCCACACCAGCGACCCCTTGGGATAGGTGCCGGCGTCGTCGTAGGTCTCCCCTTCCAGGACGATGTAGGGCTCGCCACCGGTGTGGGTGTGGACGCCGAAGACGTCCTCCGCCGCGCTGGCCGCGATGTGGTAGAGCACCAGGCCGGTGTTGCCGTCGCGCGCCAGCTTGCCGATGCGGGAGCCGTTGCCGAAGTCTTCCAGCTTGCGTTTTTCTCCAGCCAGGCGCGGTCGAAGGAGAGGTCGAGCCACTGGGAGAGGTCGACGGTGAAGTTCTGCACGTCCGCGCATCCTGGAGGCTGCCTTGAGGCTGGCGACGAAGGGCTCTAAGCGGCCGCGCTGTCGCGGAGGCGTGGCCGACCGGCGCCTGCGCTATCCCCTGCTCTGGCTGCTGTTCCTCGGCTGCATGGTGGCTGGCGCGGCCCTGCTGCTGAGCGCGGATAGGGCCGTGCAGGCCGCGGGCATCGTGCTCCTCCTGCTGCCGCTGTTCCTGCTGGGGCTGTTGACCGGGGCGTACTATGCCCTGGAACGGTGGCGGGCGCGCTGACTACTTGTCCTTGAATCCCAGCGTCTCCGCGGCCTTGTCCACGGTCTTCTGCACCTGCCGGAGGGTCTTGCGCACCTCGGCGTAGAGCTCCGGGTGCTTGGCCAGGGCGCGCGCCAATTCCTTGTCGAAGTGGTACTGCGCCTCCTCACCGACCTTGTCGGCGACCTCCTTGAACTGCTTGCCCAGCGCAGTGAACTGGGTCTTCATCTCGGCGAGGAACGCGTCCAGGTCGGGGCCTTCGGGCTCCTTCGGGGGCGGCTTGCGGGGCACGCGTGCGGGAGGGCGGTGGGACGGAAAAGCCCCGGCTACGCGATGGCCATCACCTCCAGGAGCTCGGCTCCGTACTTGGCGGTCTTGACCGGGCCGAAGCCGCGCAGGGTGCGCAGGGTGTCCAGGGTGGCTGGGCGGGCGCGCGCCACCTCGCGCAGGCTGCGGTCGGAGGCGACGAAGTAGGGTGGGACGCCCTCCATGCGGGCGCGGTCGCGGCGCCACTCCCGCAACTCCTCGAACGCCCGCTGCTGGAGGCGGTCGAGGGGCGGGTCGGGGTCCTGTGGGGCGGGCGCGGGAGGAGGTGCTGCGAGGAGGGGGATGGCTGCGGCCGGGACGGGCATGGGCGGCGGTGGTTGTGGAGATGCGGTTGCGAAGCGGGCCTCAAGGGCGTCCGCGATGCGGCGGAGCTGCTCGGTGAGCGGGTCCAGGTCGACGAGGACCGCAGGGCGAGGGTCCATGGCCAGGGGGAATCCGCCCGGGCTCTTTGCGTTGGGGAGGGGGTGGAGGAATTCGCACGGGCCTTGGCCTGTCCGGCCCGCTCAAGCCTCCCGGCCCATTGGCGTCAGAGCGGCCGGGCGCCCGGCAGAACCCAATCGTAGTCCAAACCCAACCATGCAGGGGACCGCAAAGGCAACAAGGGGCCGGGGCGGTCGGCGCGTGTTGCCACTGGCATCCTTCTCCAACCTCGTCCCGGACCTGGTGGTCGTCCTGGTGGCGTTCCCCCTCGCCGGGCTCCTGCTGGCGCCGCGGCGCTGGGAGGCCGAGAACGTGCTGTTGGCCATCTTCCTGTGCCTCATCGGCACCAGCTTCGCGGCTGACTTGATGACCACGGCCACGGACGACTTGGCCTGGCACCACATCGACAACATGGCGGCAGCCCTGGACCCGTTCGTCTTCCTGGCGTTCGTGACCGCGCACCCCTACGTCCGCCGCACCCGGCTGAACCGCGTCTCCCTGGCCTGGCTCGCCGCGGCCGGCGCCACCTGCGCCACCATCGCCGTCGCCGCCCCCACCCTCTTCGGCGGCACCCTTGCGCCGGCCCGGCTCCTCTACATCTTCGGCATCACCGGCTTTGGCTACGCGATGTGCTGGTTCGCCGCCGTCGCTGCGCTGCGCCACGCCCCCACGGAGGGGCTCGCCCGCCGCGCCCGCTGGGCCTGCCTGGCGGTCAGGGTCGCCGTGGTCACCCGGCTGCCGTTCGTCCTCGACGACCTCGGCCCCGGCGACATCGTGCCGGCCCTCGGCACCCACCTGGCGCAACTGGTGATGATGCTCGCCGTGGTGGCCCTCGTCATCGTGCCGGCGCTGCTCCTCCTGCGCGGCATCCCCCAGGAACGCCTGGCCCGCCGCGTCGTGGTGGCCGTCGCCTGCATCGCCGCCCTGCTGGTCCTGCAAAGCTCCGCCTTCAGCGTCCTCGGCATCGAGTTCTACCACCCGTTGGCGCTGCGCTGGATCGTCTTCTCCGGCATCCTGGCCTACGCCATCCTGGCGCACCAGGTCATCCGATTCCCGGTGGTGGCGCGGCGCGTCCTGCCGGTCCTGGGGGCCGGCATCCTCGGCCTCGTCGCGGCCTCCATCGCGCTCGCCGCGGTCCCGGAGGCGGCAGTCGGCACCATCGGCACCATCGCCATCGCCGGCGGCATCGGGCTCGCCGCGACCCCGCCCGGCTTCTGGGCGGCGCGCTCGCTGCTGGCGTGGGCGGAGCGCACCCCGGCGGCGCACGGACACGCCGAGCGGCGCCTCGCCCTCTACAGCGCGGCCGTCGAGTCCGCCATCGCCGGCGGCACCCTGGAGCGCCTCGCCAGCGCGCGCCGCCACCTCGGCCTCTCCCGCGACGAGGCGCGCGTCGTTGAGGACCTGGTGCGCCGCTCCCTCCGCCGCTCCCAGCCCCCGCTGCGCCCCGGCGACGAGCCCCTGCCCGGCATCGTGGTCGAGCAGCCGCTCCCCGGCGGCTCGCAGGCCCACACCTTCCTCGCCCGCCAGCTCCCCAGCGGCGGCGCCGTCGTCGTCAAGCACCTCGCCGTCCCGCACCCCGACGCCCGCCGCCGCCTCTGGAAGGAGCTGGACGCCCTGCGCGGCCTGCGCCACCCCAGCATCCCCCGCCTCGTCGACTT